>NZ_JBAWAC010000124.1:0-4846 GCF_049589095.1 Haladaptatus sp.
GGTCAAGGCGAACACGGGAGAGGCTGATCGACTGAAGAACGCGATTCTCGACATCGAGGGGGTCGAAGACGCCCACATCGTCGCCGGGGACGTCGACATTATCGTCAAGGTCAACGTCGACAACCCCGCCGAAGTGAAGACCGTCGCTGCCGACGGGATTCAGGGCGTACAGGGCGTCGAGGACACCCAAACGTACATCTCGATGGATTGAGGTCCCGACGGAAAATCAGTCGTACTGTTGGTGTGCCCGGTTCAGCATTCCCGCCGCTGGCTCACCGTACTCGTAGCCCGGAATGATCCCTTGCATCCACGTTCCCTCGGCGAAATCCACGATAGCCTTGGCGTCGTCGGCCGCCTTGTCGCTCCCCGAGAACTCGACCGAGAGAACTACTTCGTCCCCGGCGCGCTCGACCGTCGGCGGCGTCGCATCGTCCGCCGAAACGACGCTGTGAGCGTCTTCCAACCGTAGTTCGAGCGTTTCGAACCAGCCGGATTCGACGACGTCTGCGACCGGTTCGTCCGTCACGACGGCCGACAACGTCGGCATTCGTACGGTCACTTCGATGCTATCGTCTACTGTAACAGATCCGTCGAACGGTGTCGTGGTTACGACGTACTCCTCATCGTCGTCTTCGAATCCGTCGTGGAGACGAAACGCCCGTTCGACCGCGTCCTTCCGATTCATTGGTCCCGTTAGGGAGGGGAGAGGGAAGGGCGTTACGAGAGGTCCCGACGGATGTCGATCTCGGACGACCACCGCATCTCGTCGTCGTACATGACCGGCGTCTCCGCGAGACCGAAACACCGTTGCAGTTCGTCTCCCGTGAGCGTGAACGTCGGGCGATCGCCGCCGACGAGGAAGTATCGCTCTACGCCGTCGAGGAACGGCATGGCGAACGATCCTATCGGGTTCCGACTCGTCGGAAACATGCGCATACGGAACTCGTACTCGTCGCCGCCCAACGGTTCGACGAAGAAGATGGTCGGTGCACTCTCCGATTGGACGACTTGGATGCCGCCGTCACCCACGACGACGTACTGATTGCCGACGAGTCGGCGACGTTTGGCGATCGAAAGCGCCGCCCGGAGCGGGAATCCGGCGTTGAGCAGTCTGGCGATCGTCCGCCCGATGACCGTCGCACCGGCGTTTCCGATCTCGCTGTACGTGACGATGCCGCCGACGCTTCCCGCCTCGACGAGTCGCTTTCCGGGGACGTAGGATCGACACGCGTTCAACAGGAACATGTCCACGCCGATGTCTCCGACATCGGCTGGGTGGAGCAGCCCGTCGTGGCAGACGAACGCCTCGTTTTCGACGTGGCCGATGTAGTGGAAGAAGTCCGTCGGTTCTCGAAGATGGTTTCGAAGCTCCGCCGTCGAGCAGTTCTGCTCGACGGTCACGTCGAACGGCAGTCGGTCGCGGTTGCCGTACAGGGTATCCTGATACTCCGCCCGCATCTTCGGGTCGTTACAGACGATGGTGATTTTGGCATCGTCCGCCGACTCCTCGCGGTCCAACCGGTGTTCGAACCCGGACGGGATCAGTTTGTTTCCGCCGACCGGTGCACCGTTCCCGAGCCACGCGTGTTCGAGCGTGTCGGTGTCCGACGGGAGGACGTACTGTTCGTCCGGAATGGGTGACGACGGATACGTCGGGTTCGTTTCCGTCGTCCGCGTGAATTCGCTGATAGCAGTCGGTGATGCGACCGCGCTCTTCGCTTCCCGGTTCCGTGTTTTCACGTCGAGAATCGGCAAGTCCCTGAGGACGTACGGGAGCTGTGCTACGTTTTCGGCTTCGGACGTAAGTTGTAGCGTGAGTCGCCACGTCGGAAGTTCGTCCTCGATGAGCGAAAACGGTACGTCGAGATACGCATCGAGTTGCTCGGCGAGCGACGCATCGTAGAGGGATTCAAAATCGAGATCGAGCATCGATCCGACCTGCTCGCGTTCGTGCAACTCGACTCGGTACAACCCCTCCGTTCGGACGAGACAGTCGAGGAACAGCGTCTGTTTGAGGACGCGCGCCACTTCACCCTCGAACCCGCGTTCGGGATGATCGAGCGAGTGGATGCCCCTGTTCGTGACGATTCGGGGTGTTTCGCCGGGAACGACGGTCGCCCCGAGATAGTACGCTAGCGGGACGACGGGGAAAACGAACTCGTATTCGGGTGGGACTTCGATGGTGATGCCCGTCTCCGGCGGTTGCAGGTCGTCCGGAATCCGAAGTTCGTCGCCGAATTCGACCACCGGGGGATGGCCCCGGAGGGTCGGGAACGAGCGCTCGGGGGAGAACGTCTTCAACGCCGACCCGAACGTCGAGACGGCGGCCATCACGTCCGCCGGATCGGTCGTCGTAGTCACCGTTCCCGCCGGACGGGTGTGGTCCGACCGAGCACCGATTTCGATGGCGACTTCGTCGCCGAACGAGATATGGAATTCGTCGCCCCGAATCTCGAACGTGACGGACGATTCGACGCGCAAATACGTCTTCACTTTCGTCGTCAGTTCGATGTAATACTCACCGCTGGGGAGCGTTACTTCCTTTTCGTAGTCGACAGCGGCGATCAGTTCCCCGGATTCATCGCGGACGTAGGCGGAAATGACGAACGGGAACTCGATCCGATCCGTCCGGATGCGAGCGACGGCACCGACCGGTGCGTCGAACTCTTCGACCGGGACGGGTTGTGGGGTCACCGGTCGAGTCGTACCGATCGAGTACTGACTCCGTTCGAGCGGGTCGATGATGGTCAACCCGACGGGGTCATCCCGTAGTTGGAAGAGAGGTTGGACGCTTGTTCCGACGGTATCGGAAACGGGTACGTCACTCATTGTTGGATGGTTTCAGAGGTCGAACCACTCGGTCGTATGATTCGTTTCACGGAGATACCAGCGCTGTTCCGGGCCGCTCTCCCCCGCGCGGAGTTCGATTATCGCGTCGAACTTGTGGGCGATTGCGGTGACTTGGGGAGAGTCTCGCTCAATGGGGAGAACGTAGTGGGCCATTCCGGCGACGTCTTTGATGCGCTCGCAGATCGGCCCAAGGAACGCATCGACTTCGGCGTCGTCGTGGTTTTCCACCAACGGACGGAGCGTGTCGAAGCAGAACCGAAGCTCTGCAGGGGCAAAGCCCCCGTGACTCTCGTCGAGTTTATCGATGGTCTCGACGATCGTGCTTCGAAATTCCTCGATACCACCGTCGACGCGTTCTACGGTGAGGGTGTCCGACATCGTCGAATCGGTGCTAACGGACCGCGCACCGGTATGATAGTCAACGACGTGAGCGTTGGAACCCATGCCGTTGGCCATCGCGAGGCGACTGCGTGCCGTCGTGATGCTCCTGTCGTGGAGCGCGAAGAGTCGCGTTCGATCGTGTGCCATCTCACCGAGAAGCGGAACGCTGGCCGCGTCGATCACGGAATCCGGAACCGCCCCAACGACGAGGAGGTTCCCCCCGAGTTGCTTGATTCGCGCCAAACCGGGTTGCACCGTGATGGTTCCGTCGCCACGGATGGTCACGTGGTGACCGTACAGTGAAAACGAGAGTCGGCCACCCCGTCGTGCCACGCCGTCGTCGCGTGGTTTGAAGAGCCTGTCGAGCGCCTCCGGGTCGATAACGTCGTAGAGTTGTTCGGGGATGTCCGAAGGTTCGACACCCGCCACGTCCGCAACAGCCACCGTTACCGTCGTACTGAGCGACTGCGGGCCGGTAAGGTCGTGTTGCACGCGATGGACGTCGCGCTCGTCGGAGGGACCATCCTCGTTCATATACTTTGTAAGCGTCGGCGAGCAACAGTCAAAAATCCATCGTCGGTGACTCGACACTGGATTTGGGAAGTTCGCCGGAAATCGTCGTATAGTATCGGGATTCTGACTTCAGAACCGATTAGAAATAGTGGGTGTAGGAACCCGATTGTCTTTTTATTGACATTCGTGTGAGTGCTCGAACGGGAGTGGAGATGTCGCTGAAATACCGCGGGACCGCCGTCGGTGACATCACTCGACCCACGAATACGCACGGGAGGACAACCACGGAACCACGATCAGCAGAACGCCGAGACAGCCAACGAGGAGCGCCACGGTATCGCCGAGCGTCCACTCGTTCGTCGTGTTTTCACCGCCATTTGACGGCGGATTTGGTCCGCTGGAATCGCCCCCACCCGTCGAGTTCGTCGTCGCGGGTACCGCTTCTGTCCGTGTCCTCGTTCGTCGGTTGGTAGTCGCCCACGTCGTTTTTCGTCCTGCACTGGTCGTCGCAGTCTTCGTAGACGCCGGTGGTTCCGTCGTTTCGGTCGTGCTCCGGGTCGTTTTCGTCTCGGCCGTCGCTGTCGTGGCCGTCGGAACCGCGGTAGTCGTCGGTGTGGTAGTGGCCGCGGTTGTCGTCTGTGTAGTTGCTGGAACCGTCGTCGTGGTCGCCGTCGTCGTCGTGGTGGTCGCTGTCGTAGTTTGCGTAGTCGTTGGAACCGTCGTCGTGGCAGTGGCCGTCGTCGAAGTCGTGGTTTGTGTGGTCGTTGGAACCGTCGTCGTGGTGGTCGCTGTCGTCGACGTCGTAGTTTGTGTAGTCGTGGTGGTTGTCGAAGTCGTGGTCGTCGTTGTCGATGCCGTTCCCGTTGTACTCGTCGTCGCTGTCGATGTCGGTGTCGTTGTAGCCGTTGCAGTCGTTGTAGTCGTCGTTCCGTTGGTTGTCGTCCCGTTGATTGTCGTCGTCCCGTTCGTCGTCGTATTACCGGCCGCGGCGGAGGCGATTCGTGGTCCGTCGGGCCCGCCGATCGTCGAACTCGATATTCCGGCGAGAAGGAGTCCCGCAATGGAGACGAGGAGCAGCACGCGGGCTGTCGAAGTTCGCATG
>NZ_JBAWAC010000125.1:0-2961 GCF_049589095.1 Haladaptatus sp.
GAACCTCACGGACGTGATGAAGAACGCGTGTGCGAGAGTACAAATTTGGATAGACTCGGACAGTTCGCTATCCATTTTTTCGAGCAACGAGGGAACCGGCTGTTTCGAAAATCGATGACCTCCCGTAGTTCTCTTCGGTGTAGCACTCGCTCGTGAATCTGTGTTCGACCAGTGTGACAAAGAGAGCGGTGAGAGAAGAGTGGAACACAGGGTTCACGACGAACGCCGATCAGTTCCCGGATTTCGTGCCGGTCGTCGTGCTGGTCGAGTTCGTCGTGGTGGTCGTTCCGGTGGTGGTCGTGGTCGAATCGCCGGACGTCTTGGTGGTGCCGGTTGTCGTGTCCGTAGTGGTTCCGGAATTGCCCTTCGTGGTGGTCGTCCCCGAACCGTCACCCTTCGTGGTCGTCGTTTCGGAATCGTCCTTTGTGGTGGTAATTTTCGACCCTTTCCCGAGCGCGGCGTCGAGTTGTGCCTTCGTCTTCTTCGGTGACACAGTCGGTGCGGTCACGGTATCGTCGACGACGATGCGGGGGACGCGCGTGATCGGGATGTCGTGTACTTGGTCCATCGTCTTCTCGATCTGGGACTGGTACTTGCCCGACTCGATGAGCGAGGCGATGTCCGAGCGGTCGCTCACGTCTGCCTTCTCGGCCAGGTTGAGAAGCATCTCCGTCGTCGCCCACCCCGGCGCGCTGTTCTGGTTTTTGAACACGGTGCCGAAGTACGTCCAGAACTGGTCGGGGTCCTGATTCCAGACCACCAACCCGGCCCGCGCCGCACGGGGTGAGTCGGGACCGTGGAACCCTTCGCCGTCCTCGTAGGCGACGGCGCGGAACTCGATCGCCACGTCGCCGGGTTTGACGTACTTCTCGATGAGCGTCGGCAGGATGTCGAGGACGAAGTGACGCGTGTAAGGGCACTTCCACGCGCCGTAGAACCGAGCCGTCACCGATGCGTCCTCCGAACCCATCGTCGCATACTTGTACTCATCCGCCTTCTCCGGGCGTGACACCGCCTGATAGGCTTTCGGTGCTGGTTCGAGGTCCTCGGGGTCCACGGGTTCGACTTCCGACGTCGTTTCCGTCTCCGTTTTGGTCTCCGTTTTCGTCGTGCTCGACGTCGGATCCTGAATGGTCTCCGTCGTCGTCTGTGCGCCGTTCCGTCCGCCCGAATTCTCCGAGGAGGCACCGTTCTTCGAAAACGCCGAGCAACCGGCGAATCCGACCGTCAGGCCCGACCCGATGAGTCCGAGCACTCTTCTTCTATCGTCTCTCACTGCCATACACGAAGCGATACTCAACCTTCGTTAATAGGTCATTAACGGCTGAATGAACGGTGTACTAAACGAAGAGATTCCCTCCGTGAAATCATCGATCTTCCGACCGTTCAACCGGCCGAGGGTCGTCCGATTGCGGTGGCCGACGATCCTGCTTCGCCGCCAGAAATTTCTCCTCGTTCGTGGAGAGATCACGGGCACGATACACGTCCAATCCGTCCTGATAGCGCTCCGTTTCGGGTTTCGGGTGTTCCAGGACCAGTTCCGCCAGTCCCGTCTCCTCGCCGGTGAACCCGAAGCCTGCTCGGTAGAGCGCGTGGTACGCGTAGGGGTTGTTTACCGCGATTTTAACACGCTGATAATCACGCTCGTGAATCCGCCCCGTCGTGAATCGCGCGAGTTCGGAGCCGATTCCCTCGCCGCGGCGGTCGGCGTGCACCGTCACGTACCGAAGCCACATCGTTCCGTCGTCGGTGCGGTCCTCGTTGAACGCGATGGCGGCCACGAGACGGTCGTCGCCGTAATTCACCGGAAGTCCCGCCGCATCCCGTGAGACGCGGGCGACGGCCTTCCCCGTATTCGACATCACGAACTTGCCCGCGTAGCTGAACCGTTCGTAATCGAGTCGCAGTTTCGGCCCCTCGTCCGGCCATCCCAGTACCGCGTACTCCATGTCCATCCGTTTCGGCGCGACCCACATCCCTCCATCGGGTCGGCGGTTCCCGCCGTCGAATTTTATGCGATGGGTCGCGTTCATCCGATATGTCCCCCACGAACGGCGATATCGGTCACTTCGACCGCATCGCATGGCTGTACGACTACTTCTCGCCCGATTCGGATTACGACATTCTGCGCGAAGGCCTCCAACAGGCCGAACGACCCATCGAGCGAATCGCGGACGTAGCGGGCGGAACGGGCCGGGCCGTGCGCGCGTTCGACGTGGACGAGCGCTTCGTCGTCGATGCCTCCTCGGGGATGCTCGCGCAGGCACACGCACGCGGACTCGACTGCGTGCGCGGGGACGCGACCAGACTGCCGCTCGACGCCGAATCCGTCGATGCCGTCGTCATCTCGGACGCGCTCCATCACATCGGCGACGCGAAGGCGACCCTTTCGGAAGTCGAGCGCGTGCTGCGGCCCGGCGGCGTGGTGATCATCCGCGAGTTCAATCCGGCGACGGTTCGGGGCCGGTTGCTCGTCCGTGGTGAACATCTGCTGGGAATGCGTTCGTCGTTTTTTACGCCGGACGAGCTGGCACGTATCCTGCACGCGGCGGACCTCGTACCGCGGGTTCGGGGCCGTGGCTTCGATTACACCGTCGCGGGTATCAAACGCACATCGGGAACGACATAACCCCGGCCGTGCAACGAACCGTATGAGCAGTGCGTTCGTAACTCGGCGACTCGACCGCTCGGGAACGACGGCCGGACTCTTCATCGGCGATATCGTGGTTCTGCTGGTGCTTCTGACGGTTGGAAGCCTTCGTCATCACGAGAATATCCTCCGAGAGCCCCTCTACTTCGCTAACACCGTCGCACCGTTCCTCATCGGGTGGTTGATATCCGCGTTCGTGGTCGGCCTGTACAGTTCCCGCGCCCACCGGTCGGTTCGAGTCTCGGTGCTGTTCGCGGACGGAACGTGGATCACCGCCGCGCTCATCGGTGCCGCACTCCGCGCGACGTCGT
>NZ_JBAWAC010000126.1:0-2814 GCF_049589095.1 Haladaptatus sp.
AGATCAAAAACACGGTCATGGTCGGTCGGGGTGCCGAAGAAGAAGGGAAGTAATCTCAGTCGTCGTGCCGGTGTTCGTCGAAGCCATAGATGGTCGTGTCCATGGAATCGTGGCCGTCCGTCGGCGACGAGCGAACGTCGTGGCGCATGATGGCGTAGAAGAGTAGTCCAAGCCCTATCGACAACAGCACGCCTTCGCTCGATTGGAGCAACAAGCGTTCGGTACCGTTCAGGAAGTACTCGCCACGAATACCGAGCCGATACACCGGGTCGACGAGACCGCCGAGAACGATGAATCCGAACCCGATGGTGGAGAGCAGATACGATTTCATTTTCGGGTTCTGATAGTACGCGATGAAGCTCAGCGTCATCAGGAGACTACTCATGACGAACAGCAGCGTGTTGGCGAAGATGAACGCCCACAGTTCCAGCGGTCTAGCCATGATGCGGGTCTCTCCAGAAACTCGGCCAGTCGAGCGAGGTACCCGTTCCCCCACCCGCCTCCTGATAGGATGTCAACAACCCGTCGAAGAATCCATCGAGCCTGCTCACGAGACGGTTGTCCGGTTCGTTGAAGATCGTCACGACCCGTTCGAGCGCGGGATTGCCGGCGTACGCAACCCGACCGGATTCGGGGTTGTATCGCACGATGTCGGCCGCCGCGAGCATCGGGAGATGGACGTGGGTCAGGGACAGCAGGATTTCGTCGAGCGTCGATCGATCCGGTTCCTCCGCACCGTTTTCGTATCGAGCGATTCGACGGGCGAGGACCGAGCGCGACATCGCGGTTCGGGTCTGCCAGTTGTCACGGAGGAGAGAAAGGAGATACCGGCGGCGTCGGTCCGACAAGCCGAACAGGACGTCATCGACCCCCGCTTCCTCGGTTTCGAGGAGCTGTCGGAATCGCGGGTCGGCAAGCGCGCGGTGGTCCGTCGTGGTTACGGTTCCGGTCCCCTCGTTCCAGCCGACGAGACCGCTATTCCGTAACACCGGGAGTTGCTTGTGGTGGAGGTCGAGACGGACGGCCTGCACGGCTTCCTCCGAGACGCCCGTTACCGGAGTTCTTTCCTCGGTCGCCGCGAGGAGACGGGCGAGTTCCCGCTCGTCCGTTGCCGTCGTTCGGTCGAGCAGTATCGTGAGAATCGACCGTCTGCGGTCGGTTTCAACCGCAGTGAACATCGGATGTTGGCCCTCGGGTTCCATCGGGCGGTTTTGTTTCTCCATCGTTCGTCCCTACTCGCTGGGGAGGGTATAGACAGAGCGGCTAATAGCAGAGCCTCGGAATACGCAAGGTAGACGTCCCATACCGGTTTCGAGGGACTGGTTAGAGTTGTCTCGATCGTAGCACACCTCCTGGAGCGTTCGAGAGATAGTCAATGGCAAAAAACTTAGTTGCCACGTCATCGGTCATCGGCACCGTGAGCGGTGGCTTCATCGTTGGGGAACCGTCACCGCGTATCTCCGCCGTAACGCGTATCACGCTCGTCGTCGTGGTGGTGGCGTACAGCTGGTGGAGTGCGTATCAGGATTCGACATCGAGCGATGATATCTGAAACGGAGGGAAGCGACGTTTCGACGCGAGCGCGGGACATACTGGGGTTTTCGCGGTGGTGGCAGATCGTGGCTGGCGTCGTCATGATGGGATTGGTCAGCCCGTACCAGTACATGTGGTCGTCGGTGCAGGGACCGCTGGCGCGGGACCTCGGAATCCCGCTGTCAGCCCTCGGAGCGGTGTTCAGCCTGTACGTGTTCTTCCAAGCCGGGTCGCAGTTCCCCGCAGGGTGGTGGCGGGACAACCACGGACCACGACCGATGGCCGTTCTGGCGGGCGTGCTCGCCGGGATCGGGTACGTCGGACTGACGTTCGCCACGGAACTGTGGCAGGTATATCTGCTCTACTCGCTGGGGGCCATCGGAACCGGAATGGTGTACACGGTCGCCATCAACACCGCCCTCAAGTGGTTTCCAGATCGACGTGGGATCACCACCGGTGCGGGTTCGATGGCGTTCACCGCGGGGAGCGCGTTGTTCGTCCCCTACATTCGGTTCCAATCGGCTTCCGGTGCGTTTCTGTCGGGGCTTCGAACCATCGGCTTGCTCGTCGGAATCGGCGTCATCGCGTGTGCGCTCGTCCTTCGTGATCCCCCGAAGGATTGGCTGGACGACGACGGTAGTAAGGACGATGACGAGGGTGATGAAAACGAAGACGCTGACAACGACGGCGGTGAGGATGAAGTTCACAGGGATTTCGTCGATGACGCCCGCGACGAAGGATCGGAAACGGCGAGCGAGTGGACCGGAATCGGAACGGGTCGTCAATACACGTGGCGCGAAGTCGTCCGGACGTGGCAGTTCTGGACGATGTATGCCCTATTCGTCGGGATTTCCGGGGCGGGGCTGATGCTCACGGCGAACCTCATTCCGTTCGCGGACCAGTTCGGCTTCGCCGCGCTGCTGGTGACGCTGACGGCGACTATCCTCCCCGTCGCGGACGCCATCGGCGAACTCGTCGTCGGCGGGATTTCGGACCGTGTCAGTCGGGAGCGATTGATGACGGTGACGTTCTCGCTCTGCGGAATCGGACTCCTGTCGCTCGTCGGCACGGGAGCGGTCGGATCGTCGCTCGGATTCCTCCTCGCCCTCGTCGTGGCGGCCGGTTTGGAGGGATCACAGTACACGCTGTTTCCGAGCCTCGTCGCCGATTACTACGGGGAACGCCACTCCTCGGCGAACTACGCCGTCCTCTATTCGGCGAAGATACTGGGGGGCGTCTTCGGCGGGGTGGTCGCCGGTTGGCTGGCCGGATTCGCGGGAT
>NZ_JBAWAC010000127.1:0-3406 GCF_049589095.1 Haladaptatus sp.
CGACGCGGGGTATCGCGTGGCGGTCGCGGACCAAGTACAGGACCCGGCGGACGCCTCCGGCGTGGTCGAACGCGCCGTCACCCGCGTCGTCACGCCCGGAACGCTGACCGAGGACGAACTGCTCCACGGTGACGACAACAACTTCGTCGCCTGTCTTTCCCACGATGAGGGCTACGGGCTCGCCATCCTCGACGTTTCGACGGGTGACTTCTACGCGACGACCGTCGAAACCGAGAGCGAGGTCCGAAGCGAGGTGGAGCGATTCGCCCCGACGGAAGCAATCGTCGCCCCCTCGATCGCGGAGGAAACTACCGAATCCGACGTCTTCGACGCCGACTGCATGGTCACGACCTACGAGGAGGCCACGTTCGACATTGACGGTGCGACGGACCTCGTGGCGGACTACTTCGGGCCGCCGGAGCGACTCCTCGCCACCGACGCCGAAATCCGCGCCTGCGGTGCGCTGCTCTCGTACGCCGAGTACGTCCGCGGCAGCGAGGGAATGGGCGACGATGCGGACGACGGATCGTCCCGTCTCGACTACCTCAACCACCTCACGCGCTACGACCCGCGGTCGTACATGCTCCTCGATGCGGTTGCACTCACGAGCCTCGA
This sequence comes from Haladaptatus sp., assembly GCF_049589095.1. NCBI lineage: Archaea > Methanobacteriati > Methanobacteriota > Halobacteria > Halobacteriales > Haladaptataceae > Haladaptatus > Haladaptatus sp. The sequence continues at coordinate 616 of NZ_JBAWAC010000127.1, forward strand.
ACTGTTCTCGCCCCGTGCCGTTCACGGACAGGACGAGGCCACGCTCGTCGGCGTGCTGGACGAAACCGCGTGTGCACTCGGCAGCCGAAAGCTCACCGACTGGCTCCGGCGACCCTTGCTGGAACGCGACCGAATCGAGGACCGACTCGACGCGGTCGAGGAGTGGACCACGACGGTGCAGGCGCGCGAGGAAGTCCACGAACTCCTCCGGAACGTCTACGACATCGAACGGCTCATCTCCCGCGTCTCGCGTGGCCGGGCAAACGCCCGTGACCTTCGCTCGCTCAAGGCCACGCTCGACGTAGTGCCCGACATCGCGGCAGCGATGGAGGGCGTCGAATCCGCGAAACTCCGTACCCTCCACGGGAATCTGGACGAGATGGCCGACGTCCGCGACCGGATCGGCCGCGCGATTCCCGAAGAACCGCCCATCGAAATCACGGAGGGCGGCGTCATCAAGTCGGGCTACGACGGCGAACTGGACGATCTCCGCGAGACCGAACGCTCCGGAAAGGCGTGGATCGACGACCTCGAAGCGAGCGAACGCGAGCGAACGGGTATCGGCTCCCTGAAGGTCGGCTACAATCAGGTCCACGGCTACTACATCGAAGTCACGGACCCGAACCTCGACAAGGTGCCCGACGACTACACCCGACGACAGACCCTGAAGAACTCCGAGCGCTTCTACACGCCGGAACTGAAGGAACGCGAGGACGAAATCATCCGCGCCGAAGGGCGTGCCGACGAGTTGGAGTACGACCTGTTCCGCGAGGTGCGCGACGCCGTCGCCGAGGAGTCCGAGCGGGTGCAGTCGCTCGCGGAGACGTTGGCCGAACTCGACGTGCTCGTCGGGTTGGCTGAAGTCGCCGCCAAACACGGCTACTCGCGCCCCGAAATCGTTTCGGACGGCATCGAGATCCGAAACGGTCGCCACCCCGTCGTGGAGCGAACCCAGTCCTCGTTCGTGCCGAACGACACCCGCTTCGAGGGCGACACGCTGGCGGTCATCACCGGCCCGAACATGGCCGGGAAATCCACCTACATGCGGCAGGTCGCGCTCATCTCGATTCTGGCGCAGGTCGGGAGCTTCGTCCCCGCCGACGAGGCACGGGTCGAACTTGTGGACCGCGTGTTCACCCGCGTCGGCGCGAGCGACGACATCGCGGGCGGCCGCTCGACGTTCATGGTCGAGATGACCGAACTCGCGGACATCCTGCAGAACGCCACCGACCGCTCGCTGATCCTGCTGGACGAAGTCGGCCGCGGAACCAGCACGACTGACGGCTTCGCCATCGCCCGCTCGGTGACCGAGCACGTCCACGACGAAATCGGGGCGAAGACGCTGTTCGCCACGCATCACCACGACCTGACCTACGTCGCCGACGACCTGCCGAACGCCATCAACCTCCACTTTGCTGCCACGGAACGCGACGGCGAGGTCGTCTTCGAACACCACATCTCTGAGGGTGCGACGATGGCTTCGTATGGTGTCGAAGTCGCCGGACTTGCGGGCGTGCCGGAGTCGGTCATCCAGCGGTCGAAGGAACTGCTGGCGGAGGGGAACGGCGGGATGGAAGACCCGATGACGGAGGAAAAGAATGCCGCCGATTCCATGCCGTCCGACTCGAACGGCGTAGTGGACGAACTCCGACGAACCAACGTCGCGGCGACGACGCCGCTCGAAGCGTTGCAACTACTCGACAGGCTGAAATCGCAGTTGGACTGATTTTCAGGGTGCCAACGAGACGAATTCGAGTCCGCTCTCGGCGAGCATGCTACGGGCACGTTCGGTGACCGAGGGAGCGACCAGCACGCCGCGAACCTCCGCTCCGGCGTGGAGGTCCCGATGGAGTGCGTCCACGTAGCGTCGGAGTTGGCCGACCGCGTCCGGACCGACGCGCTTGCGCTTGAGTTCGACCACCGTCGTGATTCCGTCCGCGTCCTTGCCGTAGATGTCGATGGCTCCCGCCGCAGTCTGGCGCTCGGTCGCCAGTGGGGTGAACCCTCTCTCCACGAGGTCCGGGTCGTCCAGAATCCGCTGGCGGAGGTCCTCCTCGGTTCCGGCGAGCGATAGCTCCTTGGCGTCGGTAACGTCGAACGACGAAACCTGCCTGAGCTCCTCGAAGTGAACGTCCAACGATTCGGAGGGGCTGTCCCTGCGACTGCCGACGCGGAGGCGACCATCCACGAGTTCGGCGGAGACGGTTCCGCCCGGCGGTTGCCAGTTGACGGGTTTCTGTCCTTCCTCGGTATGGACCAGCGTCGTCCCGTCGGGTTTGAGCACGACGAGGCGGTCGCCGGGGCCGAGATAGCTCTCGGCCCGACCGTCGTACTCCACGGTACAGCGACCGAACAGGGTGAGGAGGTCCCCGTTCCCGATGGCCGTCTCGACGCGGGTCAGCGCCGCTTCGTGCGTCGGTGTCTGGAGCGTGTCGGGTGCGTTCTCCTCGTTCGTCTGCGTCACTGACCGATGGTAGACGGTAGGCGGATAAAAACCGATTGCCATCAACGCGTGAAAACCACCTCCCGGCGGTCACCCGCCCATTCGGTGACGCGCGAATCGAGGTAGTCGATGGCGTCGGCGGCGTCGAGCACCTCCTCACCGAACATGTCCCGGACGACGGCTCGGGTCGCGCGAAACCACCGGCGAGCGTCCCTCGTGTCGGCTTCGTAGTAGACTTCCACGAGCGCGCCCGCGTCGGAATTCGCCTCGATGGTCGTGCCGAACCACAGCGGGAGGTAGGCGGTGACGCTCCACGAGAGCGAGACGACGAAGAACGCCTCGATGGTC
>NZ_JBAWAC010000128.1:0-11216 GCF_049589095.1 Haladaptatus sp.
GAACGAGCGCGCGAGCGAACTGTTCGGCGAGGAGTTGGCGAGCGGCTATCCGACTTCCGGAATCATCGTGGACTGTAACTCCATCGTCCTCCCGGCGGGGGAGATAACCGCGCTCGTCGGCCCGAACGGGAGCGGAAAGAGCACGCTTCTCAAGGCGCTGTCCCGCGAGCTGGAACCCGAAAACGGCGTCGTTCGGTTGGACGGCAGCGACATCCAGTCGTTCGGGACGAAGGAACTCGCGCGGGAACTCGGGCTCCTTTCACAACAGAACAAGTCGCCCGGAAGCCTGACCGTCGAGGAACTCGCATACCACGGTCGATACCCGCACCGCAAGCTCTTCGAGTCGAAGACGGAAGCGGATCACGAGGCCGTCGATACCGCACTCGAACGCGCCGGCGTCACGCACCTCAGGGACGAGGAGATGAACAACCTCAGCGGCGGACAAAAACAGCTCGCGTGGATCGCAATGGTGCTGGCACAGGACACGGACGTGCTGCTGTTGGACGAACCGACGACGTACCTCGACCTGCGCCATCAGCTGAACGTCCTCGAAATCGTCAAAACGCTCGCCCGCGAGGAGAACCTGACCATCGGCATCGTCCTCCACGACATCTCGCAGGCCGCCCGCTACGCCGACAACCTCGTCGCCCTCCGCGACGGCGAACCCTACGACTGGGGACCGCCGGACGAAGTCGTGACCGAGGAACTGCTCGCCGAGGTGTTCGGCGTCGAAGCGACGGTCGGTCTCGGACCGGAAGGACCGGTCGTGAACCCGCAACGACCGCTCTAAACGCAGCGTGGGTGAGTTCGGAGGAGTTCGATTGCAGTCCGAGTCGGGTCCATCTCCGATGACCGATTAGCTGGCGTACATTTTTAACAGCGAGAAGAATACCGGTAGATAACAGGACGACACGAGTCCATGAGCGCAGTGAAATACGCGGACCGACTCACCGACCATCCTCTCGGCCGTCTAGTGATACTCATCGCCGGAATCACCGTCCTCGGCGCGGCACTGCTGTTCTACCCACCGTTCGGGACCGTAGTGTGGTGGTTATTCCCAACCATGTTCGTTCTCAAGGGTGTTTGGGAACTGTACTTCCGTGGAGCGGACGGTTCATTATCGATGGCCGCCGGTTCCCTGCTCGTACTCGGCGGTATCAGCCGTGCGTTGTAACAACTCGTCCCGATGGACGAGTTCACCGGAACGGTAGCGAACGTCATTCCACTATGCGGAATTTTCGCCATGATGTACGCCCAGCACTACCGCGAGAACGAGTGAATTACGTCGCTAGATTCTACCTCACAGCGCTTGCCACGTCCGGGGCGAGTCGTTCAGGCGCTCACAGCCGTCCTCGGTGATGACGACCAAGTCCTCGATTCGGACGCCGAACTCGCCGGGGAGGTAGATGCCGGGTTCGACGCTGAACACCATTCCGGGTTCGAGTTCGAGGTCGTTGCCCTCCACGATGTACGGCCCTTCGTGTACGTCCAACCCGACGCCGTGGCCGGTGCGATGGATGAACTCCTCGCCGTAGCCGTAGGACTCGATGACCTCGCGAGCGGCCCGGTCCACGGATTCGGCGGTGACGCCGGGTTCGGCGGCTTCGACACCCGCCTGTTCGGCTTCGAGGACGGCCTGGTGTACCTCTTCGTACCCCTCGGGCGGATCACCCGCGAACACGACGGTTCGGGTCTGGTCGCCGGGGTAGCCGCCGACGAACGCGCCGAAGTCGAGGACGACGGGGTCGCCGGAGCCGATTTCGCGGTCACCGTGGCCGTGGTGTGGTTTCGCGCCGTTCGGACCGGAGCCGACGATGGTGTCGAAGGCGGGTTCGTCGCCCCCCGCATCGGACAGTCGGGCTTCGATCTCGGCGGCCAGTTCGGACTCCGTCATCCCGATGGCGTCATCGCCGAGTTCCCGGATTTCGACGCTGGCTCGGTCCGCGACCTCGCCAGCCGTTCGTAGCGCTTCGATTTCGGTTTCGTCCTTCCGCATTCTGAGGGAGTCGAGCGCCTCGCTGGCCAGTCCGAACGTCGCGTCGGGGAGAGTACGCTGGAGACCTTGGGTGAACAGCGCCCACATCCGGTCGTCCACGAGGAGGTGGCCGCCGTGGAGGTCGAACTCGTTGGCGACCGATCCCACGAGCGAGAGCGGGTCGTCGCCGTCGCTCCACGTTCGTATGTCGGAAATCCACGACTCGTCGGCGATCTGCTCGCCGTACATGTCGGGGACGACGAAAACGGGGTCGTCGTCCTTCGGGACGAACAGGAGCAGGTGTCGTTCGCCGGGATGTTCCCGGAAGCCGGAGAGGTAAAACAGGTTCGTGCTCGGGAAAAGGACGAGGGCATCGGCGTCGGCCGCATCCAATCGCTGCTGACACCGACGGGTTCGTTCCGCGAAAGCGTCCGTCATGTCTCGAATATCGGAACCCGGAGCGTAAAAGTTGGTGCTCCGAGGCAATTCCGAGCGGGAAGCTTCCGCTGGAAACGAGAGTGACGGCAAAAACGAATAACGAAGACCGGGACAAGGTTGCCGAATAGATCGCCGAACGTCGCTTCGAAGCGACGTTCCGAAACTGCAGACGTTCCGAAACTGCAGACGATCCGAACCTACACTGCGTCGATTCCGCGATTCCCGGTTCTGACCTGACAGGCGTCGAGGACGGGAAGGACGAAGATCTTCCCGTCGCCGGGTTCGCCGGTGTGAGCCGCTTCACGGATCGCTTCCACGACGTCCTCGGCGGGCGTGTCCGCGACGACGCACTCGATTTTGACCTTCTGGTGGAGGTCGACGACGTACTCCTCGCCGCGCCACTGGCTCTTGGTGGCCGGTTGACTGCCACGTCCCGAGACGTTCGTGACGGTCAGACTGGGCGCACCGGCTTCCACGAGCGCACGCTTTACGTCCGCCAATCGGTCGGGACGAATTATCGCGACGACCATCTCGATTCCGGAGTCGGCCGCGGCGGTCATTTGTGTTCACCTCCGTCCGCGATGGCGTGACCATCCGTCGCTCCCGTCGGCGAGCCACCGCCGGTTTCGTCGAACGATTCGACGAACTCGGGGTAGGCCACGATGCCGTGTTCGGAGCTGTCCAGACCGGTGTGTTCGTCCTCCTCGTCCACGCGCAGACCCACGGTGACTTCCGCGAGCTTGAACACGAGGTAGGAGGTGACGAGCGTCCAGATCGCGATGGTCAAGATGCCGACCGTCTGCATCGTGAACTGTGCGAGCGAGAAACCGGAGACGGCGAACACGGGAATCAACCACGTACCGATCGCACCCGCGCTTCCGTGGACACAGAACACGCCACAGACGTCATCGACTTTGAGCGTGTCGACGACCCAGCGGTAGACGAGGGGCACCTGCACGCCCGCGATGGCACCGAGGGCGATTCCGCCGAACCACGTGACGTGGGGGACTGCACCCGTGACGGCCACGAGACCGGCGAGCAAACCGTTCGCCGTGAACAGCGGGTCGGGTTTACCTTCGAGGAACGTCGTCGCAATTGCCGCGGCGACGGCACCCGCACCCATGCCGAGGGTGGTGTTCAACGCGACGCGGCCGAGCGCGGCACCCGTGAACGTCAGCGTCCCGCTCGACGCATCGAGGACGGTTGCCTGCGTTCCGACGTTGAAACCGTACCAGCCGAACGCGAGGATGAACGTCCCGAGCATCACGAGCGTCAGCGAGTGGCCGGGGATGGGAACGCTGTTGCCCTCCTTGTCGAACCGTCCGCGACGGGGCCCAACCATGTACGCGCCCACGAGCCCCGCGATGCCACCGAGCATGTGAACGACGGTTGCGCCCGCGAAGTCCATGTACCCGACGCCGTCCGCGATACCGTAGATCGATCCGACCGCCTGACCGAGGAATCCGCTGGCAGTCAACAGACCGGCATCGGACCACGCGAATCCCTGAATGACGGGGTAGATGACCGCCGTCAGGGCGATGGAGTAGAACAGGTACGCCTTGAACTGCAGGCGTTCCGCGACTGCCCCACTGACGATGGTCGCCGCCGTCATGGCGAACACCGCGCCGAACAGCCAACCGATCCACGAATCCGGGCTGTTGACGTAGGAGAACGCACCGGCCAGCGAAAGTCCGCCGGGAGCCAGGAACGTCGCGGCGATGGCCGCGATGCCGGACCCGACGAGGAAGTAGATGAGAACGCCGAGCGACCAGTCCATCAAGTTCTTCATGAGGACGTTCGCGACGTTCTTCGCCCGAACCTGTCCAGCCTCCAGCATGGCGAACCCGGGTTGCATGAAGAAGATGAGGAAAGAGACGGTGAGTATCCAGACGTTGTTGACTCCGTCCGCGACAGTGCCGATGTCAACCATCAGCCGTCACACTCCTCGAACCCCGTTGGAGGGGAATCGATAACAAGATTGTTTGCCTTTTCACCCATTTTTACTGCGTTCGTAATCCAATTCACGGTATAGAGTCGTGATTCATAAGTAGATAAAATTGAGCGTTTACAAACGTCCAGTTAATCAATTCTTTGTTGACGAACAGCCACTTTACAATCGAATATATTCCATATAAGGTTGTAAAGCGTGCAGAAATAGGATGTATGTGGAGTCTAAATCGGACGGATGTAAACATTATAAATTGATATGTCCGAGACAGGGAATTCGAGCTGCGCGCTATCAGTGAACGTACTTCACTGTGCACAATTACAGATGTTCACCGTGCACAAACGGCGTGATTAAAGGCCCTATTACAGGATTCGAAAATATGGATTGACACACAAGAAGTATTTTATACTACCGTATTGTTTCGTTATTTCGTGATCAGAAATACAAACGTGGTTAAATTCCTCCTAAATTGCCCCCTTTGTTGTTCTAGTTCGTTCGGCAGTGCGAACCGTCGCTCGTGTGATGAGAAGGGGATGGGAACGTGACGACGTCCTACCTTCCCCCAGCGGAGATGCTGACCGACGAGAAAAACGTCTCTGCGACATATCAGCAACTCACGCTCTTCATCGAGGAATACGTCGAACGGTCGGGGGCCGAGGGCGTCGTCGTCGGAATGAGCGGCGGCGTCGATTCGACGTTGGCCGCGTACCTCGCGGTCGAGGCGCTCGGTTCCGACCGCGTGTTCGGACTCCTGCTCCCCTGTAACTTGAGCGCCGAAGCGGGGAGTCACGATGCCCTGACCGTGGCCGAAGCGCTCGACATCGACTACGAGGAGATTCACCTCCAACCGCTCATTCGTGGGTTCGAAGAACTGATAAGCGGCGACGCGGAGCGCGACGATCGAGTGCAAGCGCTCGGTAACGCCATCGCACGCCTCCGGATGACCAGCACGTACTACGCGGCGAACACCCAATCCAAACTCGTGCTCGGAACCGGCAATCGGTCGGAGCAACTGCTCGGTTACTTCACGAAACACGGAGACGGTGGGTGTGACCTCCTCCCGTTAGCGAACCTCTACAAGACGGAAGTACGCGCGCTCGCCCGGCACGTCGGACTTCCCCGGCGGATCGTCGAAAAGCCCTCGACGGCGGGACTGTGGGCCGAGCAGACCGACAAAGAGGAACTGGGTGCATCCTACGAGCGAATCGACGCGGTCCTCCACTACGTCGTGGACAGACGCTACCGGGCGGAAACGGTCGCGGAGGAACTCGACATTCCGATAGAGACGGTCTGGGAAGTCGTCAACAGACACCTCGAAACCCATCACAAACGCCGTCTGCCAGCCACGTCGGGCAGGGAAGTCACCGAATAACGACCTCCCGTGCCGACGGACTGATCGGGATTCGAGGGAAGTCATCGATTTTACCCCGAGCGATATAATCACGGACCACGTAAGGGCTGTATGGGTGGGGACCCGAACGCAGATGGCTGACGATACAGCGCTGCCGATGGAGCGGTCGCGTCTCGCGTGGTGGGTGGTCGGGGTCTTCCTTGCGATCATCGTTCTGTTCGTCTTCTACTCGTTCGAGGGGACGTTCGTACTCGGCCTGTTCATGTACTACGCGACGCGGCCGATATACAACCGTCTCGAACACCGACTCGGCCATCCGGGACTGACCGCGTTCGCGTCGCTGATAGCGGTCGCACTTCCTGTCGTCGTGCTCATCTCCTACGCCGTCGCCGTGAGCGCAGTCGAGGTGGCTTCGATAGCTGGCGAGTCGTTGAAGGGGTACGAGGGCGTGCTCCGGCCGTATTTCGACCTCTCATCGCTGACGGTCCATCCACAGCGAATCATCCATCTCCTCCAACAGAGCCAAGGGGAGATCATGCGACTCGGCGGGCCAGAACTGCTCAAAACGGCTGTCGACGTGGCGGCAGCGTTCGGAACCGCGCTCCTCCAGTTGTTCGTCGCGCTCGCGTTCGCCTTCTACCTGCTCCGGGACGACGACAAACTCGTCCGCTGGTTCGTGCGCGACATCGGCGGCGAACGGAGCACGGCATACAGCTACCTCGCTGCGGTGGACCGAAGCCTGCAAACAGTGTACTTCGGCAACATCCTGAACGCCTTCGTCGTCGGCCTCGCCGCCGCCGTGGTGTACAACCTCGCCAACGTCTTCGCACCGCCGGGACTCGCGGTGCCGCTTCCGACGCTACTCGGCTTGCTCACCGGAATCGCTAGCCTCGTTCCGATCGTCGGGGTGAAGTTGATTTACGTGCCTATCGCGGCCTACCTCCTCGTCAAATCGCTCGACACCGGGATTCGAACCATCTGGTTCCCGGTGGCGTTCGTCGCGCTGTTCATCATCGTCATCGATCTCGTGGCGGAAACGGTTATCCGACCCTACATCACGGGACGGGAGTTACACGTCGGGTTGATGCTGTTCGCGTACATCTTCGGGCCGTTGCTGTTCGGCTGGTATGGGCTGTTTTTCGGGCCGTTGTTGCTCGTCTTGCTCATCCAGTTCAATCGCGTCGTCCTCCCCGATTTGATACAGGGAGAACCGCTTCCGAAACGGCACGCGACGGGAAAACCGGCCGAAAGCAGGGAGCCACGGACCGACGAGAGCGAAACGAAATCGGCCGACGAAGCGGAATCGGATGGCAAAACAGAATCGGACGACGAAGCGGAATCGGACGACGAAGCGGAATCGGGAAACGGGACCGAGGATGACTCGACAGATTTCCCGGACCAGAGTCACCGCGACGAGGATGACACTACGAGCCCTACGTGAGGGACGAAAGGTAGAGATGGAAGGTCGTCGGGGGCGATGCCCGATGATCAGTACTGTTCCTTATCGATGTCCTCCAGATGGCGCTGAATTCGCTCGAACTTATCGACCTCGACGAACCCGTACTCGGCACCGCCGAAGAACGAATCCGGCACCTCGGAATCCGTGAGGAGCAGTTCGGGGTCCGAATCGACGTGGTTCACCTTCTGGAACGGGATGACGCGGGCCAGCGGTGGGTCAGCATTAAGACAGACGACCGCGTTTTCCTGCACGAGCACCGCGTCGTACTCCTGTGCCTCGTATTCGTCTACCGCGAAGACCGTGGGCATGGATGAATCGATGCACGGAACGATATTAAAAATGAACCCGAGCGAACTCGACCGACGGCTACGCGAGCGATTCGACGCACCGGATGGTGCACGCAGGGTCGTCGTCCGGGAAGCCCGCGACCTGTCCGATTCGGGCCGGTATCGGAAACACGCGGGCATCGAACTCACCGCGTCTGCCATCGTCGGCCATCTGGAGGACGCACCGGACGACATGTCCCTCCCCGAGAAGTGGAACTGGTGGGTCGGGTCGCTCGAAATCGCCTACGGAGGCTACACCGAATTTCTCGTCGTTCGCTGGCAGGGAAGCGAGAATCAGTGACTACGGGTTGAGTTGACCCGTCACCATCAGATAGGCGAGCGCGAACTGAATCGCGTTGAACGCGCCGTGGATCAGCGCCGAGACGACGAGGTTTTGTGTGTACTCGTAGGCCGCACCGAGGACCGGCGAGAGCACGAGCAGGATGGCGAGATAGACGAGTTTTCCCGCACCCTGCAACGAGAAGAAGTGGACGAGCGCGAAGATCAGACTCGCCAGCGCGATGGCGGGCCACCGTCCGAACGACTCCCGGAGACGCCCCTGGACCACCCCGCGATACAGCAGTTCCTCGCCGGGACCGATGAGCAGGAACGAGAGCGGAATCAGGAGCAAGAACACGTTCGGGTCGCGTTCCCCGATAGCCGCCAGTTCGTTCTGTGCCGACTGAATCCCGAAGGTCGTGAGCACGAGCGACACCACGATGAGGCCGCCGTAGAAGACGATGAACCCGCCGACCGTCCATCCGAGGTCCGAGACTGTCGGAATCCGTGCGTGGACGTAGCCGAGGCCGCGCCCCGTGTAATGGAGATACGCCAGTGCGAACAGACCGAAGGAAACGCCCTGTCCCATGACGATCGAAACCGCGACGAGCAACGTCGGTCGGGAGAGCAGGGCGATACCGACCGCGGAAAACAGAATCGCCGTGAACAGGACGACGATGACCGCGAACGCGTACCCTCCAAATCCCAATCCGACTGCGGTAAACGTCGCCCGAGTCTTCGGGTTCCAGATCGCGCTCATTCGCTCGCCTCTTCGAGATTCGCGCCAGTCGCTGTCGTAATTTTCCCGTTCACCCCAAATCCTCCGCCTCGTATGTTTACCCGTAGGCTACTGGTTGTTGTGTAGAAATACTGCCAGTAACCCGGGAACGAAAACGGCGGGAATCGGTTGAGAGAGTGGGAATCGCGGTTGGAATCAAAACGGTGAGAGCGATGATATGAAAATAGAGTGGCCGTCCCGACATCGGGGTCCGGCCTGCGCGGATCCAATCTTCTACACGTCCGCAGTCTACACGTGTTCGTCCAAGAAGGCCGAAATCCGCTCGAACTCCTCCACGAGGTTTTCGCGGGAGGTGGTGTGGTGCCCCTCGTCCTCGAAGATACAGGTTTCGACGGGGAGGCCCTGCTCGCGGACTTTCTCGGCGATTTGCTCGGCTTCGCCAACGGGGACGCGGGGGTCGTTCGCGCCGTGTTGGATGAACAGCGGGCAACTGATCTTCTCGGCGTCGTGGAGCGGACTGATCCGTTCGAGGAGCTCGGGGTTATCCAGCGAGCCGTACTCCTGTTCGCGGTGACTCCGTCGCCACTCGCCCGTGTTTTCGAGGAAGGTCTCGAAGTCAGCGATGCCGACGAACTCGACGGCGGCGGCCCAGAGGTCCGGGTATTCCGTGATCGCCGCGAGGACCATAAATCCGCCGTAGGAGCGGCCGTAGGCGACGATTCGGTCGGAATCGACGGCGTCCTGCGCGTGGAGCCATTCGACACCGGCCTCGATGTCGGCCACCGAGTCCATGCGCTTTTCCTTATCGTCCAGATGGGCGTAGGCCGCGCCGTAGCCCGACGAGCCACGGACGTTGGGTTCGAGAACCGCGTACCCCTGCTGGAGGAAGTACTGCTTGGTCGGGTAGAACCACGGCTGGCGCTGGTGCTGCGGGCCGCCGTGGATGTCCACGATGACGGGCGTGTTTCCTGGTTCGGCGTTCGGCGGGAGCGTCCAGTACGCCGGAATCTCACGCCCGTCGAACGATTCGAACCGAACCGTTTCGGGTTCGAGAAAGGTGTCACGGGGGATGCCGAGCGTGCCGAAGTCGGTCCACTGTGAGACGCTTCCAGCCTCCGGATCGAGGACGAAGACGTTCTGCGGGTCGTCGCTCCGACTCAACGCGAGCGCACAGTCCTCGCCGTCGGGGGAGAACCCCGCGCCGAAGAGCACGCCGTCGGGGAAGTGCGGCGTCGCCGTACGCTCGATCTCGTCGGCCTCGGCGTCCAGTTTGCCCGCGTGTACCTCCGAGTAGCCGTCCACGTTGCGCGCCCAGACGACCCGACCAGTTCCGCCGTGGAGCGAGAAGTGCGAAACGTCCCAGTCGCCGCCCTCCTCGACCGTCGTGAGGGTTCCATCGTCGAGGTCCAGTCGGGCGATGGCGGTCGTGTCGAAATCGTGGTTCGTCACGCAGTAGCAGTTCCCGTCGGCGTCGAACCGCGCGCTGTGGTACTGCGCGTCGGTATCGTCGGTAAGTCGCCGATGCTCCCCGGTTTCGGGATCGAGCAGGAACAGGTTCTGATCGAAACTGGCGTTCGCCTTCGAAAGGACGAGACCGGGTTCGCCCCACGCTTCGACCGTCAGAAAGCCGCCCGCCCCTTCGTGAACGAGCGTGGCCGACTCGTCGTCGCGGCCCTGAACGTACACGTCGAACGTCGATCCCTCGCGGCGGTTGGCCGTGAACGCGATTCGCTCGCCGTCGGGACTAAAGCCGCCCCACTGATGGATGGCCTCCGGGGTCGCCGTCAGCGGCGTTTCGGTCCCCGTTTCGAGGTCGTAGCGGTACAGTTGGTCGTGTTCGTCGCTCCCGGTGTCCATGCCGAAGACGACCTCCGGGCGGGAGGGCGACGCCGAGACGAACGAGATTCGCTCGTCGTGGCTCGTCAGTCGCTTCGGGAACGAATCCGGATCGTCGAGCGACCAGACCTGGGGCGTCCCCGTCGTGTCGGCGAGGAAGACGAGCGTCCCATCGACCGCGATGGTCGGGGAACTGGCCGAGTCGATACCGAGATAGCGCGTGAGCGGATACGGCGCGGTTGGCATGCTATAGCGTGCGAAGAGGGACGAGAAAAGGATTCGGCTCACGGTAGTTTTGATGGGTCGAAGCGGACGTGTCCGGAAGTTTCGTGATTGCAGTCGCTGCAATCCCAACAGAATCAAACTCTTTCGTTCGTCGCAAGCGGCTGAGAACGTTCGAAGTCAGCTCTCCTGTAGCTTCGATTACAGCAAACCCGACTTCAGATCCAACTCCTCACCACGAACGTCGGAGCAAGACCTATCGTGATTCATGACGTTCAATTGATGCGAGAACCCATCAGCGAAGTCCATCCAGCCAATGTCATCGGATCTGCTCCTCGTATCGGCGTCGATAATCGCGCTCGGAGCGGCGTCGAAACTGCTCGCGGACCGATACGAGATTCCGAACGTGGTGTTTCTGCTGGGTTTCGGCATCCTGTTCGGACCGGCAGGGGTGGGACTCATCGACCCGACGCTGTTCGACGACTCGCTCTCGACTATCGTCTCGCTGGCGGTTGCCATCATCATCTTCGAAGGGGCGTTCACGCTGTCCGCGTCGGATATTCGTGACGCACCGCGCTCGACGCTGAAACTGGTGACGGGCGGGGCGGCACTGACGTTCGTCTCCCTCTGTGGTCTCGTCCAC
>NZ_JBAWAC010000129.1:0-17908 GCF_049589095.1 Haladaptatus sp.
CCTTCCGAAAGCGAATCGGTCGCCTGCTTGGTCTTCACGACCGGCATCGGGCAGTTCATTCCCATTACGTCGAGCGTCTCCGTGATATCGAATTTCGTACTCATGGTTCGTGTATTGGACGTATCGGACAATATCGGTTAGGACGTTAAAAGTGTGTTGATTATTGTAGAGACCACCCACTACCGAGAATAAGTTATTATACATTGTGCGCTCCTACACGCGGTTAATCAGTTACAACAAATTCGGTATTGCGGGAAATTCGGAATACTATACGAACGTTTTTGTATCTGTAGGCGATAGCTGTGGATACACAATGAGCGAATCAGCGTTTCCAGACCCGGACGCCGAAGTGGCGTCTGTAACGCCGGACGAACTGTACGAGCGTATCGACGCGGGAGACGCCGTCACGATCCTCGACGTTCGGGCGACGGACGAGTACGAGAAGTGGCATATCGATGACGAGAACGTCGAAACCATCAACGTTCCCTACTTCGAATATCTCGCCGACGATCCGGACGACGAGCTTTTCGACCCCGTTCCAGAGGACGAGGAAGTCACCGTCCTCTGTGCGAAGGGCGGGTCGAGCGAGTATATCGCGGGACTGTTCGCCGAGCGGGAGTACGACGTGAACCACCTCGAAGACGGGATGAAGGGATGGGCACGCGTCCTCGAACGGACGGAAATCGAGAACGACACCACGGACGCGACGGTCGTCCAGTATCAGCGGCCGTCGAGTGGCTGTCTGTCCTACCTCGTGGTTTCGGACGACGAGGCTGCCGTCATCGACCCGCTTCGAGCGTTCGCGGACGAATACGTGGCGGATGCCGACGAATACGGCGCGGACCTCCGCTACGCCATCGACACGCACGTCCACGCCGACCACGTCAGCGGCGTGCGTTCCGTCGGAGACGTGAGCGATGCCGAGGTCGCGGTCCCTGCGCCCGCCGAGAACCGTGGCATCGACTACGAGGAGTCCTATCTGGCGGTCGAGGACGGCGAGGAACTTCCGTTGGGAGAGACGGAAATCGAGGTCATCCACACGCCGGGTCACACGACAGGCATGACGTCCTACCGCGTGGGCGATGTGCTCTTCACGGGCGATGGGCTGTTCACCGAGAGCGTGGCCCGTCCCGACCTCGAAGAGGGTGACGACGGCGCTCCCGAGGCCGCAGGGACGCTCCACGAGACGCTGCAGGAGAAGGTCCTGTCGCTCCCGGACGGGACGGTCGTCGCACCCGCCCACTTCAGCGACGCGGCGACGAGTGCCGACGACGGAACGTACACCGCGACCGTCGGCGACCTCCGAGCATCGATGGACGTCCTCTCGATGGACCGCGAGGAGTTCGTGGAGTTCATCCTCTCGGACATGCCGCCGCGCCCGTCGAACTACGAGGACATCATCGGAACGAACTTGGGTCAACAGCACACAGACGATGAAGAGGCGTTCGCGCTCGAACTCGGGCCGAACAACTGTGCCGCGAGTAAGGGTTCGCTTACGGACGACTAACGCGGTAGGAGAAAACCATGCATCCACTGCCAGTATTTGCGTTAATGGACTTATTCCCCCACGAACTGTTTCCGAACGGCGTGAGCCGCTACGCCATCGGTGGCGTTTTCATCGGCCTCGGCGTCGCCGTCATCTACCTCGGCACCGGCATCATCGCCGGAGCGAGTACGTTCCTGGAGTCCACGCTGTCGTACGTCTCCGACGTACCACGCTTCCAGAAACCGAAATACGTCGCCTCCCGTGACTGGCGTGTGTTGTTCACGCTCGGAATGGTCGGCGGAGCGGCCATCTATCAGTTCACCTTCCACGGTGACATCTGGACGACTGACGTGCAGTGGTGGCGACTCCTCGGTGGCGGATTCCTCGTCGGTATCGGCACGCGACTCGGCAAGGGCTGTACGTCCGGCCACGGCGTCTGTGGCGTCGGCTCAGCGTCGTTCACTTCCATCGTCAACGTGGCGACGTTCATGGTGGTGGCCATCGGCGTCGCACAACTGATGCAAGCTCTACAGGTGGTACCATGAGCGCGAAACCGGACCAGGGAGGGTTGCTGTTCTCCCTCCTCATCGTCGCGGGCGGCCTACTGTTCGGGTTCGGGCTGGGCTTCAGTCACATGGCCCAACCCGAGGTCGTACTGCACTTCCTGCAGTTCCAGGACTTCGGTCTCCTGTTCGTCATGGGCGGTGCGGCGGTCGTCACCGGGACGACGTTCGCGGTCGCGACTCGGCTGTTGGGACGGGCACCGCTCACCGGAAAGGCCTACGTCCGCAGGCTGAAATCGTTCGACCGGAACGTTATCGTCGGTGGCGTCATCTTCGGCGCGGGTTGGGGCATCTCCGGCATCTGTCCGGGTGCCGCCTACGCCAGCTTCGGGATCGGGAACTTTCCCATCCTCTTCGCCATCGGTGGGATGTTCCTCGGCGCGTACGCACAAGGCGTCTGGCGGAAACTCGGCGCGAGCGATCGTTCGACGCCGTCACAAGCGGACTGAGCTACGCTCCCTTCTCGCGGTCCCCTACTGACTGATCCGAGTAACCGCCGTCGTCCGTTCTTCGAATAGTGGTTCTCCTTTTGTGTCGTCGTTCTTGTCGGGAAGTACTAAAACGACGACTACGGGATGTGGAACGTACAATGTTGCTCAATGTGAACACAGCCATATGGACGATGGCGCTGGATGATCCAAACAGGTTCGATGAGACACAGAAAAAATGACTCGCTAACGGCGTTCTTGAACCGATAATCCCCGGTAGACGCTAGCGAGACGGTTTCGCTCTCCCGTTATTGTATTGTATGATATTTACAAAACTATTAAGGGGCGTCGGCGGGTAGGCTGTAGCGAGCAGAAAAGTATGATACATACACAACCGCGGTCAGTACGGAACGGAGGTCGATGACGATGTTCGAAGCACTGGGTGGATTCCACGCGGCCGGAACGGTCGGCCTCGTCCTCGGGGAGGCGGTCGTTCTCTACGCAGGATACGGTGTCGTCGTACAGTCGGTCGGTTCGAACGTGATCGAAGCGCTCACGGGTGAGTAATCGTGGACCCGCTCATCATCGCCGTCTTCATCGGTTTCGGGCTGATCATTGGCATCCTGTTCGGGTTCTTCGGCATGGGAGGGTCGTTCCTCGTCACACCTGCCCTGTTGGTGTTCGGCTATCCGGCGAAAGTCGCAGTCGGAAGCGGACTGGCGTTCGTCTTCGGTACGTCGGTCATCGCGGCGCTCCGCCACCGGAACCTCGGACAGGTCGATTACAAACTCGCACTGATGTTCATCGTCGGCATGACGACTGGCATCAAGGTCGGGGAGCAAGTCGTGTTGTGGCTCGAAGCGACCGGTATCGCCGATGCGGTCGTGGGAATCGCCTACGTCTTCCTGTTGGCCGCAGTCGGTCTCTTCACGCTCCGTGACGCGCGTGGCGGCGGGGGTGATTCGTCGCTCCCGTACCGCTTCGACGCGCTCCAGATTCCGCCGATGGTTTCCATCAGCGGGGGTGTGGAGATCTCGATTTGGCTCACGCTCGGCATCGCGCTGTTCGTCGGCATCCTGTCCGGTTTCCTCGGTGTCGGCGGCGGTTTCCTCCTGATGCCCGCGATGGTGTACGTCCTCGGCGTTCCTGCCGTCGTCGCCGTCGGGACCGACGTGCTCCAGATCACCATCTCCGGCGGTTTCGGTGCGTTCTCCTACGCACAGAACGGGGCCGTCGAACTCGCCGTCGTCGTGCCGCTGTTGGCGGGAAGCGCTCTCGGTGCGCGCATCGGCGCGGCCGCGACGAGTCTCACCGACGAGGACGAGATCAAGGGGTACTTCGCGGCCATGCTCCTCGCGGGCAGCGTCGCAGTCGCGAGCAACCGAATCGGGGATGTGCTCGGTATCCAAATCCTCGACAAGGTGAGCTTGGTGCTCATCTTCGGATCCGCGCTGCTGGTCGCCGCGGCGGTCGTCTACAGCGCGCTCGTCTCCCTGCGCAACCGCAAATCGCAGAAGGTGGTGACCGCTGAATGAATGGCACGTTTCCAGGACGTGGTTTTGCACGAACCATGCAAAATCCTTATACGTGCGAATTACCTACTTCGACTCGATAATGGCGAACTCGATGGCCGAATACCTCCAGCAAGACATGGAGTGTGAAGGACTGCTGGAGTGTATTCACGGACTCAAGGAACTCGACAAGCAGTGTTATCAAGTCGTGATACGGAGCGACGACCCGTTGACCATCGACGACATCGCGGATCGCATCGACCGCGAACGCTCGACTGCCTACCGTTCCATCCAACGACTGCTCCAGTCCGGATTCATCCAAAAGGAACAGGTCAACTACGACCAGGGTGGCTACTATCACGTCTACAAACCGACCGACCCCGGCGAAGTGTGCCACAACATGCAGCGGATGTTGAACGAGTGGTACGCGAAGATGGGGCAGCTGATTCAGGAGTTCGAGGACAAGTACGACGAGATAGAACAGCCCGAACAGGCAGTCTAACCCTTCGTCTTCGTCTCTCGTTTTTCGGCAGTCAGACGACGACTTTGACTCGGTTGTACGGTAGCATTCGCAAGTCGGCATCGAGATACTCCGCGACGTGCGCGACGAACTCGTCTTCCTTCAGCAGGCCGCCCTCTTCTCCGTCCTCGCTCAACTGAAGGGTGACTTCGTCCACGTCGTCCAGAGCGTCGCTTCCCACCATGACGGAAAACAACTCCGCGGGAGTGACGGGTTTGCCCGCGTCGATGGCCGCCGTGACGTCGTCCACGGCGGTTTGTACCGTCGTTTCGACGTCGAACTGCACGTCCACCGACACCGCCTGCCCGAGAATCTTGGCCGCGTGTGCTTCTTCCGCCTTTCGAACGGCCGGTTCCAGCGCGTGGGAGAACTCGGCCCCGCTCCCTTCCATCCCGACGTAGACGAACGAGAGCATGGCGGTCAGTCCGTCCATGAACCCGTCGTCCTCCAGCGTTCGGTCGAACACCTGTCGTCGGTCCTTCTTCTTCAAGTGGTGGATGAGTATCGGGAAGTCGAGAACCGCGTCCGTGATTCGCTGGCGAATCCGCGCCTCCGCGTTGCGCTTGGACTGCTCGTGTTCCATCGCCGCCTCGCCGAGCAAGTACGCTCGGTCGGCGGGCGAGAGTATCCCCCGACCTCTGTCTGTTTCGGGTTTCATAATCGAAATCGGATTATATAGCGTCCGATTCTATCCGAAGCTATTTGAAGAGTGTGGAACAACCACCGACAATGGCGCTTCTCAACGTGACGATACGAATACTACACACGGTTTTCGAGGGGGCGATCTGATGGCGAGCGAGGATTCGAGCGACGATTCACCCGACGGGTCGGACGAGGGCTTCAACAAGGCGCTGGCGACGGTGTTCGCCATCGTCTTCGTCGACCTGCTCGGATTCGGGATTCTGATCCCCATAATCCCGCTGTACGCGGAACATTTCGGGGCGAATGAGTTCGTCGTCGGCCTGCTGCTCGCGTCCTACTCCCTCATGCAGTTCCTCTTCGCACCCGTGCTCGGCCGTCTCTCCGACGAGCGCGGCCGCCGACCGATCCTCCTCCTCTCGCTGTTCGGCAGCGTCGTCGCGTGGACGCTGTTCGGCGTCGCGGACAGCCTCCTCTTTCTGTTCGCCGCCCGAATCCTCGCGGGCGTGATGGGCGGCAACATCGCCACCGCACAGGCGTACGTCGCGGACATCACCCCGCCGGAGGACCGGGCGAAAGGACTGGGTCTCATCGGCGCGGCGTTCGGTCTCGGTTTCGTGTTCGGCCCGGCGCTCGGCGGTATCTTCTCCAGCGACGCCGTGCTTTCGTTCGCCCGCACGTCCCTCCCCGCGTTCGTCCCGATAACGCAGTTCTCGCTCCCGAGCTTCGTCGCCGCCGTCATCTGCGGCGTGAACCTCGTCGTCGCCGCAGTCGTCCTCCCCGAGACGCGCGAACGGCAGGAGGAATCCGACGACGAAACGCCATCACACGACCGGGAATCACGTCTCAAACGTCTCGCAAGGGCGTTCTCCAACCCGGAACTCGCTGGACTCATCGCATCGTTTTTCCTCCTCTCGCTGGCGTTCTCCTCGATGGAGAGCATGTTCGTGCTGTTCACCGACCAGCAGTACGGCTTCGGCCCGGAGATGAACGGCTTCGTTCTCGCCTACGTCGGCGTCGTCATCGCCATCGTGCAAGGTGGTCTCGTCGGCAGACTCACGAAACGCTACGGCGAGCGAACGCTCGCGCTCGTCGGCGTCGGTCTCGAACTCGTCACGCTCTCGTCGCTCCCATTCTCGCCCGTCATCGGGAGCTATCTCCCCTCCATCGGGCCGATTTCCGGTGGGCTGTTCGTCCTGCTGTTCATCCTCATGCCCCTCGCGGCGGGCAACGGCTTCGCGAACGTCTCGCTGACCACGCTCGTCTCGAAGAGCGCGACGGAGGACACGCAAGGCGGTGCGTTCGGCCTCACCCAGAGCGCGGGCAGTATCGCCCGCGCCGTCGGCCCGATCGTGGCGGGTGCACTCTACGCGGCGGTCGCCTACTGGCTCCCGTTCGTCCTCGGCGGCCTCCTCATGCTCCCCATCGGCTACGTCCTGCTGACGACGTTTCAGGCCAAGGGCCGACCGATAGCGGCGGACTGAGTGTCCCGATTCGATCCTCGATTCCCGAATTTTATAGAATTGCATGCGAGAATACCACGCGCTTGAGGGCGTGGATGAATCGCCGTCTTCATCTATTCAAACGCCTTATTCGAAAGTCTTAGGTTCTCTTCCCACGTATCTATCGGTGTCGAACCGAAGGGTGCTACCATTCGGTCACCGACAGTTCGAAAACTGGCAGTTGACTCGGTGTTTGCCACGGCGGAAGCCGAAATCAAACAAGTAAGCCCTCGGACACGCAGACCGACACAAAACAATCAGGTACCTCCGAATCCCGTCCGATCTCCGGACGAGATAGGAGTAACGGTACGGTGGCAGTGCCAGCACCTCGTCGGGGTGCGAACCGTAAATGTCCCAACGAACCGCCCAGTGGTGGATGTGGGAGGCTCGCGTCTTTAGGCGTGGGAGGATGTCACATACGAACACGCGGCCACTCGTTCCCGAATGCCGTGGACGAACCGAATCGTCGTGTGGAGCCGAGTCAGCGAACTTCGGCTGTTTTGCCTGCTACCGTTTCTCCTCCCCGTCGTACCGTCCGTCGTTCCCACCGACTCAGAACGCGTGCCGGTGCCAGCCGCCATCGACGGGCAGCGTCGCACCGCTGACGTACTCGGCGGCGGGCGAGGAGATGTACGCGACGGCGCAGGCGAACGACTCCGGCGTTCCGAGGTCGGACAGCGGCAACTCGTCCGTGCGGCGCTCCTTCGCCTCCTCCTCGCTGATTCCCTCCCGCTCGGCCAGTTGCGCGATTTTGTACTGGATCCGGTCGGACATGACGCCACGTGGGGAGACGCAATTCACGCGTACGCCGTCCGCGCCGAACTCCTCGGCGAGTACCTTCGAGAGACCGTAGATTCCCGGTCGGAAGACGTTCCCGAGGACGCCGTTCGCGGACGGTTCCAGCGCGGAGGCGGCGACGAGGTTGGTGATCGCACCGCCGCCGTCGCGGAGCGCCGGAAGCGCCGTCTCGCAGGTGAGTATCGTACTCCGGAGGATACCGCGATACGCCTCGTCGAATGCCGACAGGGACGTTTCGGAAAACGGTGCCGTCGATGGCCCGCCGTGGTTCGTCACGAGCACGTCGAGCCCGCCCAAGTGCTCGATGGCGGTTTCGGTCGCGTTCCGAACCGAGTCCTCGTCGGCGAGGTCACAGACGACCCAGTCGATGGCGTCTGCGTCACAACCCGTCGCCTCCCGAATCGTTTCTGCGGCCGTTTCGAGCCGTTCCTCGTCTCGGGACGAGACGACGACGTTCGCGCCCTCCCGAACGAGTTCTTCGGCCACCGCGCGTCCCAATCCGCTGCTCGCCGCCATCACGTACGCCCGCGTTCCGTCGTATCCGAGGTTCATACTCG
Organism: Haladaptatus sp.; assembly: GCF_049589095.1. Lineage (NCBI taxonomy): Archaea > Methanobacteriati > Methanobacteriota > Halobacteria > Halobacteriales > Haladaptataceae > Haladaptatus > Haladaptatus sp. Next base: position 8,005 of record NZ_JBAWAC010000129.1, read on the forward strand.
CCACTCTCGCGTTGAGTCGCAAATACGTTCCCCTGAAAGGGTACCAAATTATACTCGTTTTTTGTGTGTGATTATAGAACACGATACGACGGAACGACGGCGCGCCGTCGTTCCGAATCCGACCATCGGTGCACCGGCAATCGGTACTCCCTACCGAACCGGCTCTGTCTCAGTACGTCTCCGAGGGCTCGGCGGGGCCGCGGAAGACGGAGTAGACGACGGCGAAATACACCACCACTATCGGCAGGATGAACGCGGCAGCGACGGTCAGCATCGTGAGTGGCAGGCTCGAAACGACGCCTTCCTGCACGGTTAACCCGGCGGCCGGGTCGATGGCTGGATACAGGAGGTTGGCGACGAACGCGACCAGCGCGTACGGGAGACCGGCGGCGGCGACGAATCCAGCCCTGAACCGCTCCGCTCTCGTGGCGACGACGAACCCGCCGACCAGCAGGACGGAGACGACGACGCTAACGATCGAGATCGGCGATACGAGCGCATCACGCAGGTCCGGGCGGGTCACAGCCAGATAGCCGATGACCACGACGACGAGCGCGAGGTACACGAACGAGAGACGTCGACCGTATCGCATCATCTCGGAGCGCAACCCGCCCCGCGTCTTCAGGCCGAGGTACGCGGACCCCTCGACGAGCGTGAGTGCGACGAGCGTCAGTCCGAAGGCGAGTGCGGCGATGGAGACGATACCCGAAGCACCGAGCACCCAGTTGGCCGCGAACATGCCGAGGAAGAACGGTGCCGTCGTACTTCCGACGACGAACGCCCGTCCCCACCATCGGTGCCAGCGGTCGTCCGAGCGCTGTTCGTACAACTCCGGTGCGATTCCCCGGAGGATGAGTGCCGCGAGGATGGCGAACATCAGGAGGTAGTAGCGGCTGAACAGTCCGGCGTACGCGGCCGGGAAGACAGCGAAGAGCGCCCCGCCGAACACGACGAGCCACACTTCGTTACCGTCCCAAACCGGTCCGATGGCGGCCAGCAGCGTCTCGCGTTCCTCCTCGTCGTCGAGGGTGGCGAACAACATGCCGACGCCGAAGTCGAACCCGTCGAGGAACAGGAACGTCCCGAGGAGCACGAACACGAGCGCGAACCAGAGGTTGGCGAGATCAATCATCCACGGCCACCTCCTGACCGGGCGTCTCGCGGTGTGTCCGTTGCACCTCGGGTGCCCCGCCCCGGATGATACGGCGGACGACGTATCCGTACACGACCAACAGCGCCGAATACGCGCCGACGAAGCCGAGAAGCGTCAGCGTCGCTTCCCCGCCGGTGAGTCCGGACGAGACGCCAGCGCTCGTCTTCATCACGCCCTGCACGACCCACGGTTGACGGCCGACTTCGGTGACGATCCACCCGACCTCGACCGCGAAGAATCCGAGCAGGGACGACCAGATGAGTGCACGGAGGAAGCGGTTATCCTCGAACAGTTCGCCCGCCCGCCAGCGGAACCCGCCCCACAGTGCGAGGGCGATGAACCAGAAGCCCAACCCGACCATCAGGCGGAACGACCAGAAGACGATGGCGACCGGCGGCGACCCTTGGAACTGGTTGAGTCCCGTGATTTGAGCCTGTGAGTTGCCGCCGCTCACGAGCCACGATGCCCCGCCGGGGATACCGATGCCGAAGATGTCCTTCGCCCGTGGGTTGAGGATGTCGCTGAGCGACGTCGGGAAGGCGACGATGTACTCCGGAACGTACGACGCGGTTTCCCACACCGCCTCCATCGCGGCGAACTTCTGTGGTTGCGTGATCGCGACGTGGCGGGCGTACGCGTCGCCGTGAATGACCTGCAACGGTGCGGTGATCAGCATGGCGACGAGCGCGATCTTGAGCGTCGCACGCCAGAATCGCTCGTCGTTGGCCCGTCCGCTCCGGATGTAGTACGCCGCGACACCGGCCATGAACAGCGCGACCGAGAGGACAGCCGCGTTCTGCATGTGGACGAACATCCACGGGAATCGCGGATTGGCGTACGCGGCGATCGGATCTACGAGCGTGATAACTGGGTGTCCGTTCTTCATCGCCACCGAGTACCCGCGTGGCGTCTGCATCCACGAGTTGGCGACCAGAATCCACACCGCCGAAAGCCACGTGCCGAGTCCGACCAGAATGGAGGAAAGCAGATACAGACGGTCCGAAACGCGTTCCCGGCCGAAGACGAAAATCCCGAGGAACGTCGCTTCGAGGAAGAAAGCCATCATCCCTTCGACGGCCAACGGCCCGCCGAACAGGTCGCCCGCCGCCGCGGCGAACATCGCGAAGTTGGTCCCGAACTCGAACTCGAGAACGAGTCCGGTGACGGTCCCAACGACGAAGCTGACGGCGAATATTCGTACCCAAAACCGTCGAAGTTGTTCGTAGATTGCTTTTCCCGTCCGTACCTCCTTCCACGTGAAGTAGACGAGGAACGGAGCGAGCCCCATGCTCATCACGGGGAATATGATGTGTACGATTGTCGTCAGTGCGAATTGAAGTCGGCTTGCGGTCGTCGGATCGAGCATGATACCTCCTGTTTCGAACTTCGTGTAGTATCGGTTTTAGAACACGGCTGATTCTCGTCCCACGATAATCAGTTACTGGGAATCATAAATGTTCGCCCCATAACAAGTCCCACCAGTACAGCTTTGAGTCTCGGTGGCGTGTGTTATCCGGATGTACGAACGGATTTTACTGCCCACGGATGGAACGCCGTCCACCGAGCGGGCCATCGAGCAAGCACTCGAACTCGCTGACATGTGCGGCGCGAGCATTCACGTCCTGTCGGTCGTCGATAAGACCATCGTCCCGACGGACGTTCGTGCCGACAACCTTTACGACGAACTCGAAACGGAGTGTGCAGAAGCGGTGGCGGAGGTCGAAGCAGCGGCGAACGAGGCGGGAATCGACGTGGAAACGACGATCGAGCACGGAACCCCGTACAAGATCATCCTCGACTACGTCGACGAACACGACATCGACTGTATCGTGATGGGAACGCACGGGCGCAAGGGACTCGACCGATATCTCCTCGGGAGCGTCACCGCGAAGGTCGTTCGGCTTTCGAAGATACCCGTGCTGACGGTCAGAATGAACGGATATGGGTGAACGGGGAGAATAAGTCGGTACGCCACGACCCCGAATCCGGTATAATCTTGTGTTTCAGGCCGTTAAGACGGGATTTATCGTCATAGACTTTTGTCGGATGACGCCGTAGACGGTTTCGGGTGTACGAGAAAATGAGAGACACGCGAATTGACACGCCGAGAACGGACACGGGCGGATGAACGTTCTCGAAAGCATTCGAATTAGCTGGCGGAACATCCGCGAACACAAACTCCGCTCGACGCTGACGACGCTCGGCGTCATCATCGGCGTGGCGGCGGTCATCACGTTCGTCACGCTCGGTGCGAGTTTACAGGCGGATATCGTCAACACCGTCGCGGGCGGAAACGCGGCGACGATGTACGTTTCGGCACAGTCGCCGAGTCAGAACGGCATCCCCAACTTCGGGGGCACTGGCGGACAGACGATCTTCACCGAACACGACGTCGGCGGCATTCGCTCGCTCGACGGCGTGGAAGCCGCCGTTCCGGAGAGTGGTGTCGCCGCCTCAACGGTGGCGTACAACGGGTCGACCGTCGGCCGTCAGTGGGTCGTCGTCACGTCGCCGCCGTACTTCGACGTGAAGAACCAACGGTTCATCTCGGGCGGGTCGTTCCAGAACGGGAAACGCGAAGTCGTGCTGAACAAACCCGCCGCACGGATGTTCGGCGATGGTAACGTCTCCGTCGGGGACTCGATCACCGTTACCCGCGCGGCCAACGGCGAGCAGATAAACGCGACGGTGACGGGTATCGTGAAACCGTCGGGTGATAGCACGCTTGGACTCGACAGCGGTCCGACGCCACGGATCTTCGCACCGACCGATCCCTTCTACCAGCGAACGGTGTACAGTCCGGCGGCGAAGCAGAATCAGCGGGTGTACGGCCGCATCCTCGTGCTCGCGAACGACCCCGCCCGTGTGGATGCGGTGCAGGGCCGCGTCTACACGTATCTCGGGGAGCACTCGGACGCGAAACAGCTGAAATCGAACAACTACAAGTTCAAGGTGACGACACAGGAGGAACTCGTCAATCAGGTCAAACGGGTTAGCGACACGTTCACGGCGTACATCTCCGGCATCGCCCTGATCTCACTCATCGTCGGTGCCATCGGCATTGCGAACATCATGCTGGTGAGCGTGACCGAACGGACCCGCGAAATCGGGATCATGAAAGCCGTCGGCGCACAGAGCGCCGACGTCCTCCAGTTGTTCCTGTTCGAGGCGATACTCCTCGGCATGTTCGGGTCCGCGTTGGGTGCGCTCGTCGGGTACCTGGGAGGCTACGTCGCCGCACAACTCATCGGGCTTCCGCTCACCTTCCGGGTGGAGTGGTTCGGCATCGCGGTGGTGGTCGGCGTCTTCGTCGGCATCGTCGCGGGAATCTATCCGGCGTGGGACGCGTCCCACACGAACCCCATCGACGCGCTCCGCTACGAGTGAGACGGGTGTTGGACCGCTGGGAGAGGACGTTTGGGCGACCTTGGCCGCTCAAACCGTTCACGTGAACTGGTTCAGCGGTTCCAAAAACGACCGCGACGGAGCGAACTGTTTTTTCGCCGTTCGTTCGGAAAATCGGTCGCTGCACAACAGCGCGTTACCCAGTACGGAACCCGTACCTACCTTCCCTTCATCGTAGGTATTGCTTGCTATCTCACGGATAGCCACTGGATAACAAAGAGTGAATCCTGCGATAGTTTTCTCCGAACGAGAACCCGGCCGCTCCTCCGCTTTGGAGCGGTCGCTCCCCACTACACACTATGGCTAGCCATCAGACGGATTCGAAAACGACGCAGGAATCGCGAGGGTTGAGCTACGAGTTGCCATGGCTTATTCCCGCGCTTTTAGCCGGTGTCTGTGTGCTGTATTTCTACATCGGGACACATCCGTACGGGTCGTTCGGTGCCGGATTGTACTTTCGCATCGCCGAGCAAATACAGACCAACGGCTACGTTCTGCCGAAGACGATTCCGAATTACACCCCTGCTGGCGTCCCGTTCGCGTACCCGCCGTTCATGTTCTACGTGGTGGCTCTGCTCCAGAACGTGACGCATCTGGATGCGTTCACCATTGCCCGATTTCTCCCCGGATTGATTTCGGTCGCCTACCTCATCCCGCTCTATTTCCTTGCGCGAGATCTGTTCGGTTCGCGTCCGCAAGCGTCGCTCGCGACGCTCATCGTCGCCGTCAGCCCGCCGGTGCTCCAGTGGCACATCTCGTCCGGTGGTATCGTTCGAGCCCCGGCGATGCTGTTCTCACTGGTGGGAATATATGCCGGATTACACCTCTTTCGTGACGGGGATGAACGATGGCTCGCGCCCGCACTGATCGCATTCACGCTCACCGTGCTCACTCACCCGATGTACACCATCTTTTTCGTCATCAGTTTTCTCTTGCTCTACGTGCGGTTCGACAGGTCGCTTCGCGGGATGGGGTACGGCTTGATCGTCGGTCTCGGCGGCCTCGTCCTTACGGCACCGTGGTGGTTGTCGGTCATCGCCATGCACGGTTCGTCCGTCTTCAGCGGCGCGGCCGGAACCCACGGCGGCCTCGGCGGTGCGGTTCCTGCGTTGTACGCGCTCCTCAGGCAGCAGATACACGAGCCACCGTTCCTCTCGGCGTGGCACTTACTCCCCGTCGTCGGGTGTCTCTGGCTCGTCTGGCGGAAGGAGTACTTCCTCCCCGCGTGGCTGGTCGTCATCATGGCGACGATGGACGAGGCTCGATTCGTCTTCCTCATCGGGGCGCTCATCAGCGCCCGGTTTATCTTCGAGGGTATCCTTCGCTGGATCCGGAGATCGGCGTCCGTCGGTCGGAACGAAATCGTCACCTTCTCCGTCGTGTTGCTCGCCACCATCGGCCTCAGCGGCGGGATGTTGTACGCGACGGGCGGACTGAACGCCCACGCTGGCAGTCCGTCGCTGCCGGGGTTCGTCGATAACAACGACGTGGAGGCGATGTCGTGGGCGAGCACGAACACGGACCCGTCGGCGCAGTTCGTGGTCCTCGGCGACGCGGCGGAGTGGTTCCCACAGCAGACACACAGGACCATCGCCGTCGGGCCGTGGGGCGTCGAGTGGAAGGGCCATCAGCAGTATCGCTATCAGTTACATCACTTCCGGACGTTATCCCGGAGCCACACCGCCGCGGCGCTGACGAGCAAACTGATGCGGATGGACGTTCACCCACAGTACATCTACGTGCCGAAGGGGGCGTACACGATTCGCGGCATGCGACACACCCAACCGTCGATGATGCTGTCAACGATGCAGTCGTCGCCGCAGTATCATCTCGTGTTCGAGAACGACGGCGTCGCCGTCTTCGAGATGGCTGACGGCTGGTATCCGTCGGGTCCCGGACCGAGCGGACCGATGCCGGTGTGAGAACATGGGATTCCGTTTCGACGCGAATTTCTACCGTGGCTGTGAACACCGGCAAGAAATCTGTCGCTCAAACCGCCATGAAAGATAAGTCATGACCCTTCCTATCCACGGGTCGTACAGATTTCTTCAAAACGGAGTAACTTATGTCAGGACATTCACCACAGTCGGAGAAGGTACGCGTCGGCGTCATCGGCGGCGGATTCATCGGAACGACCGTCGGCCGTGCGTTCGAGGAGGACCCACGTTCGACCGTCGTCGCCATCGCGGACGTGAGCGAGGCGGCGCGGGAGGAAGCCGGAAACGCCCTCTACGTCGGTCAAGGCGCGCGCTACGGGAGCCACGAGACGATGCTCGACGAGGAGGAATTGGACGCGGTGCTCATCGGGACGCCGCACGTCTTCCACTACGAACAGATCATGGACGCGCTGGACCAGGGGCTTCACGTCCTCTGTGACAAGCCGCTCACGACCGACCGCGAGAAGGCCCGTGAAGTCGTTCAGCGGAGCGAGGAGGCCGAGGATCAAGTGCTGATGGTCGGCTACCAGCGGCACCTGAACGAGGCGTTCGTCAAGGCGCGCGATCGATGGGCCGAAACCGATCTGTCGCCGAACTTCATCACCGCGGAAATCACGCAGAACTGGATCTCCCGGTTCGAGGATGCGTGGCGAACCGACCCCGACCTCTCGGGCGGCGGCAACCTCTACGATACGGGAAGCCACCTCGTCGACGCGGTCCTCTGGACGACGGGCCTGGCGCCCACCTCCGTCCAGGCGAACATGACCTTCGCCGACGACGAGAACCGGGTGGACGAGTGTGCACAGCTCACCGTCGAGTTCGAGAACGGTGCCTCGGCGAGTATTTCGGTGTTCAGCGACGCGCCGTGCGTCCGCGAGCACATCCACATCTGGGACGACGACGGTGCCGTCTACCTCGAAGGTCGACAGTGGGAACCCCGGAAGTTGACCGAAATCCGGGCCGACAGCACGGACATCGTCCCGTACATCGACCACAAGCTGAGCGACGAGAAGGCGGCCGTCTTCATCGACTGTATCGAGAGCGGAGCGACGCCGCCCGCGACCGCACGGGACGCGTACGCCGTAACTGCGCTCACCGAAGCGGCCTACGAGTCAGCGCGGAGCGGCGAACGCGTGTCGATAGACCTCGACTGACGGTCGTTTCCCTCGCCGCTTTCATCCGTTTTTTCTCCTTGGAGTGACGACACTCGACAATGACGAACCGAGCGTGGAATCGGCTTTCGAGCGTGTCGGAGTACGACACGCTGTTGTTGACGGCCGGAATCTGGTTTCTGGCGAAATTCCTCCGCTTTTCGTTTCCAGCGCTGTTTCCCACCTTCCGGACGGAGTTCGGCGTCTCTAACGCGTTTCTGGGCGGGGTGTTCACCGCGACGATGTTGGGCTACTCGCTCATGCAGTTCCCCAGCGGCGTCCTCGCGGACCGGTTCGGGGCCGTCCAGGTCATCGCCGTCGGGGCCGTGCTCGCGGCCGCCGGAGCGCTGGTGCTCGGGTTCCACATCCCGCTCGTCGTCCTCATCGTCGGAATGCTCCTCGTCGGCCTCGGGACGGGCGTCCACAAGACCGTCGCAATCCGGTTGCTCTCGCGCGTCTATTCGGAGCGAACCGGCCGCGCGCTCGGCCTGTTCGACACGCTCGGTGCCTTCGGCGGCGTGGCGGCACCCACGGCGGTACTGTTCGTCACCGGGATGGGAAACTGGCACGCGCTCTTCCTCGTCGGGGCGGCGATGGGACTCCTGCTCGCGGCTGGCGTCGTCGTGTACGTTCCGCGCCGGACGGAGTCCGCGGACGCCGCCGATTCGGCGTCCGCGGCGAGCGCGACCGATGGCGGGGAATCGACGGGGTCGTTCGAACCGCGGCGCTACCTCGCGCTGTTTCGAAGCCGCCGGTTCACGCTGTTCGTCGGCGTAACGGTTTGCTTCAGCTTCGCGTACAACGGCGTCGTCGCGTTCCTCCCGCTCTATCTCACCACGCACGGACTCTCGGATTCGACGGCGTCGCTGGTCTACAGCATGTTGTTCGCCGTGAGTCTCGTTCAGATCCTTACCGGCGACCTCTCGGACCGGATCGGACGGCTTCCGTTGGCAATGGCCGTCCTCGCCGTCGCCGCGGGCGCACTGGGGGCACTGTCGGTGGTCGGCAACGCGAGCGCGCTCGTCTTTGGTACTATCGTCGTCGCGCTCGGACTCGGTAGCCACGGATTTCGCCCGATCAGGGGGGCGTACCTCGCGGCGTCGATTCCCGAGGACGTGGCCGGTGGCGGACTCGGCATCGCCCGAACTATCCTGATGGGTGTCGGTGCGCTGGCCCCCGCGGTCGTTGGGGTGCTTTCTGACGCTACCGGGTTCGGGGTGGCGTTCGGTCTCCTCGCGGTCACGATGGCAGGTGGGGCGCTCTTGGCCGGTGTGACCGCGCTGGTCGAGCGCCGCGTGACGTCGCCGTTATCCGACGTAACGGGCGGCGACCCACGTTAGCAGTGCGAGCAGGGCGAACGGGACGATTACCAGGATGAGACTCAGATACTGGTAGAGTAGATTCCGTGGGTACGGCGTATTGAAGAAAAAGAGGAGGAAGAAAAACCCGAGGATGACGAGGGGAACGATGTTCACCACGATGTCGAGGAGGGTTTCACGGTCGAACGGTGAGTAGGACATCAGTTCTCACCACCCGTGCTGTCCGATCCGCCATCGGTTCGCCCGCCGTCATCGCCACCGTCCGCCGCGAGGGCGGTTTCCTGCTTCTTCTCGAACCATACCCATTCGGGCGAGAGCATCCCTTCGGCTTCCAACTGCCACGGGTCGCCGGTCGTGACTTTCGCCCCGTCGAGCCATGACTGGGCGATGTTCCAGACGAAGATGACCTGACCGATGGCGAGGATAAATGCCCCGACGGTTGCGACCTCGTTCCACGTCGTGAACTGTGGAAGGTAGGTCGCGTACCGGCGCGGCATCCCGCCGTAGCCGAGGAACAACATGGCGAAGAACGTCACGTTCGAACCGACCATCGTCAGCCAGAAGTGCCAGTGAGCGAGCGACTTGTTGTACATCCGTCCCGTGATGAGGGGGAACCAGTAGTACACCGCTCCAAAGAGGGCGACGGCGATGGCCCCCATCACGAGGAAGTGGAAGTGACCGACGACGTAGTAGGTGTCGGTGAGTATCAGATCGACGGGAATCGCGGCGAGGAAGACGCCGGTGACGCCGCCGATGATGAAGTTCTGCACGAACCCGATCATGAACAGCATCGGCGCGGTCAAGCGGAGGTTCCCGTTCCACATCGTCGTGATCCAGTTGAACGTCTTGACGGCGCTCGGCACCGCGATGGCCAGCGAGACGGCCATGAAACTGAGTCGGAGCCGCGGGTCGATGCCGGTGGCGAACATGTGGTGGGCC
>NZ_JBAWAC010000130.1:0-2715 GCF_049589095.1 Haladaptatus sp.
TCCTCCCACGCCCAGACGAAGCCGCCTTGGAGGCTCTCGTCCCTGAGCAGTGCGGCGAACGCGTAGCCCAGAACGGGGTCCGCGGTGTCGCCGGATACCTCGTCAGCCGACAGCGGACGGTCGAAGACCCGAACCGAATCGAGCGTTATCGTTCCGCTGTGGCCGTGACCGTGACCATGGCCGTGATCGTGATCGTGGTTTCCGCCGTGGCCGTGGTGGTCGTGGTCACGACCCCATTCGTCATGGCCGCCACGATGGTGTCCGTCGTGATCGTCGTGATGACCGCCGTGGTGATGACGGCCATCGTGATGATGCCCGCCTCCATGGTGGTGGCCGCCGTGGTGGTTTCCGTCGTTTTCGTTCCCGATGACGAGCGGCCCGTCGCCTCCCGGCAGTTGCCCGCCGTCGTGGTCGGTGGTTGCCAAGCGCTCGCCGTCGAGGTAGAGGACCAGTTCGTCTGCCCCAGCGGTGGCGACGAGGGTGTGCCAGCCATCGCTCGCGTCCCGGGGAAGGCGGGCCGTGACGGCGTTCCGCCCGTCACCGTGGACGCTGAAGGTGAGTTTCCGCCCGCGGTCGAGGGTAAGCGCGTATTCGTCGTCCTTCGAGACGAGCGTCCGTTCGGTTCAGGAATCGACCCCGCTCAGTGTCAACGCGAGCGTGAATCCGTCCTCGAAGTCGAGCGCCGGGGACGTTTCGACTTCGATGGAATCACGCTCGTCGTCCAGCGTAATCGCGCCGCTATCCTCCCCGATTCCTATCGTGGGCGTGCCGACCAGCACGCCGTCGTTGTCGTTGCCGGTTTCGTCGCTGGCCGTTCTGACCGGCGGTTGGATGTGTTCGGACCACATTGCGTGGACGAGGCCCAAACTGTTGCCCATCGCGTGATTGTACTCGCCCATCACGACGGGACGTTTGCCGTCGCCGATGCTAGAGCCGTCCGCGACGGCGAGCAGGCTGTCCACGTCCGGGTAACGCGGACCGAGCATGTCGCTGTACTCGACGTTCCACCCGCCGCCGTTCGGTTGGTGGTACATGAGACGGTCGGGCGCGAGTCCGTACACCGGGCCGTCGTAGGATTCGACGGCGCTGACACCGGCGACGTCGCTGGTGTCCTCGGGGAGGTACTCCTTGGAATCCATGGCGAGCGCGGCCATGTTGAGGTGTTCGTTGCCCGTTCCGGCCTCGTTGCCCGTGGACCACGCGAAGATGGAGGCGTGGTTGCGGTCCCGGAGCACCATTCGACGGAAGCGCTCGACCATCGCCTCGTGGTATGCCTCCGTGTTCGCCGCCAAGCCCTGCCACCAGTGCGTTTCGACGTCCACCTCGTCCACGACGTAGACGCCGTACTCGTCGGCGAGTCGGTAGAACGACGGATCGTTCGGGTAGTGGGAGTTCCTGATGGCGTCGATGTTGTTCCGCTTCATCAACGTCAGATCGGTCTTCAGCGTCTCCAGTCGCACCGCACGTCCGGTTTTCGGGTCGCCTTCGGGCCGATTGACGCCTCGAATGTTGACCGGCCTGCCGTTGACGAGCACCTGTGCACCGGGCGTTCCGCGCGTGGTTTCGTACGTTCTGAACCCGATCTTGTCTGTCATCGCCTCGGTCGTCCGGCCGTGGCGGACGAGTTCGAGGCCGACCGTGTAGAGATTCGGGTGTTCGGCCGACCACTGCTCGGGTTTTCTGACGTCCGTTTCGAGCGTTACCGTCCCGCCGTCCGAATCGACGCGAACGCCGTCCCAAAGCGATCTGACACGCCGCCCGTCGGGGTCGAAGAGGTGTGCTCTGACGGCGTATCGTCCCGCCGGGTCCTCGTCGTAGTTCGCGATCTCGGCGTCGACCCGGAGGTGTCCGTCCTCGTAGTCGTCGTCGAGTCCGGAGCGGACGTAGAAGTCCCGGACGTGCACTTTCGGGGTGGCAAAGAGGTAGACGCTCCGATGGATGCCGGAGAACCGAAACATGTCGTTGGTCTCCATCGCCTCGCCGTCCGAGAACCGGTACGCTTGGACGGTTACGGTGTGGTCGCTTCCCGCCGAAACGTGTTCGGTGATGTCGAACTCGCTCGGCGTCATCGACCCTTCGTGGAAGCCGACGTACTGGTCGTCCACCCAGACGAAGTACGCCTGTTTCACCGCCGCGAAATGCAGGAACACCTCGCGTCCGTCCCAGTTCGACGGCACGGAAACCGACCGTCGATACGTTCCGGTCGGGTTGGTATCGGGAATCTCGATGTCGTATCGTGGATCGAGGTTGCCGTCGAGTGCGGGGTCGTAGCCCTCCCACGTGATGGAGTTGTTCAGGTAGATGAGTTGGTCGTACCCCTGCGTCTGCCAACTACCCGGCACGTCGACCTTCTCCCAGTCCGTCACGCTGTCGTAGCTCTCCGGCCTACTTGCCGGATGCGTATAAAACCTGAAATCCCACTTTCCGTCCAGTAGTTCGACGTACTCGGATTCGGCGAACCGTTCTTCGAGTTTCGTGAACGGTTCGTCGGCGTCCATCGCCGCACGGACCGACCCGAACGGCACCGCCGCGGTGGCGTGTGTCGGTTCGGTCCCCTGTTCGAACAGCCCGGGGTCCGCGATGTAGTCGGCCAGGTTCCCGACTCGTCCGGGGCCGGACGCCGTCTCCGGGACGAGCGACGAATCCGCCGCCGCGATCCCGATTGCGCCGTTCGCCGCCGTCGCAGCGGCGAACGTCGCGACTCCGGTCGCTTGT
>NZ_JBAWAC010000131.1:0-1734 GCF_049589095.1 Haladaptatus sp.
GGATATTCTACCCCGCAACACGCGGACTGAAGTCGCGAAAAACGCGCGGACCGACGCAACGAACGACGAAAGCCGAAACGGAACTTCTCGATTTCATCGACCGAAACCACGACGACGAGCGGCCGCGCTGGCAATCACCAGCACGACCGCCGATCATCGTCCGAAACCGGCAATCGTCATCCGCAACCGCCGATTATCGTTCGCAACCGTCGATTACCGTCCGCAACCAGCGATTATCGTCCGGAACGACTCGTTTTCCGGTTTTGTCGGGCGAGTCTCACTCGTCAACCGGCAACAAGCGGTTCGCGAGCGCCATCAGGTTGCCATCGTCGGCGGTGAACGGCCGCAACAGGACGCTGAACTGCGTCGATGTCGCCTGAACTTGATACTCGTCGTACGGTTCGACGGGCGTCCCGCCGACGCCCGTTACCGCGTCGTCCAGATTGAACGCCACGCTGTCGGCTTCTTCGAGTTCGTACTGGTGGCCCGCCTCGGCCAGGTTCGAGAACCGGTTCGTGCTCACGTTCATCGATCCGTCGGTGGCGACGCCGAGCAGGCCCGCGCCGTCGTCGTTCGCGAGCGCGGCCCAGCGCGTCTCGGCCTTGTTGCCGTTGTCCGTCGGCGGGACGTACGGGACGTACTGGTCGGCGACCGTCCCGGAGTACCGCCCGATGTCGGCACCCCAGCGGCGGTCGGGGTACGTCTCGACGGGACCGCGACCGTACCACTCGAACGTGTCGAGCGACGTCGGCGTCTGTAGCTGGACGCCCATCTTCGGCAGGTAGTCCGTGACGGTCGCTTTCAGTTGGTCGTTCGGCGCGGCGGAGACGTCCATCACCACGTCGCCGCTTCCGAACACGTGGTAGCTGTAGGTCGTCTCGAATCCGTGACCCCTGGGGCTGGACTGGGAGTCGTAGAACTCGTCGAAGCCGTACCACAGGACGGCGTCGTCCGACGGCGAGTCGGGTTGTGACGCGACCTCATCGGCCGACAGCGCGCGGTCATATACCCGCACCGAATCGACCGTCGTGGCCGTATGGCGCTCGCCGTGCTCCGAGTTGTGCGCGACCTGGAGCGGTTCGTCGGTTCCGTTGACCGACGAGGCATCGTGCGTTCGGGAGGCAAAGAGTTCACCGTCGAGATACAGACGGAGTTCGTCCGTATCGCAGACTCCGGTGAGCGTGTGCCAGCCGTCGCTCAGATCGCTCGGAATCGTGTCGTTGACGGCGACCCACGTCTCGTTGTAGATGAAAAACGAGAACCGGTCGTCGTTCACCTTGAGCGCGTACTGGTGGTCACCCTTGGCGACGAGTGGGTGGTCTCCGCCCGTCTCGACTCCGTCGAACGTGATGCTGACGGTGAAGCCCGGACTCGTGAAGTTCAGTGCGTCGGGTGAACCAGCATCGACGTAGTCGTCGCCGTCGAGTTGCACCGCCGCCCCGCTCCTCCCGGAGACGATTTCCGGGTCGCCTACGAGCGTGCCGTCGCTTCCGGTCGCGCTCGCGTCAGGCGTCTTCCGAACCGTCGTCGGCGGCGCGCCCTGGACGAAGCCGTCCACGTCGATTCGGACGTGTGGATCGGAAACCCGCTCGACGGACACGTCGTCCACGAGTTGCGTGAGATGATCCAATCCCGCCGCGTACCAGCTGGACGCCTGCTCGCTTCCCCAGCCCTGCACCTCGTTCATGATCGGGGCGCGCCACGCGTTGAACTGCGGGCCGCGGTCCACGACGT
>NZ_JBAWAC010000132.1:0-6653 GCF_049589095.1 Haladaptatus sp.
AACGTCACGATGGGGATGTTGAACGAATCACAGAAGCGGACGAACCGCGAGCCTTTCTCCGAGGATTCGATGTCGAGGGTTCCGGCGTTGACGCGAGGTTGGTTCGCCACGATGCCAACCGAGCGGCCGTCGAGGCGGCCGAAGCCGACGACGAGGTTCTTCGCGTAGCCTTCCTGCACCTCGAAGAAGGAGTCCTCGTCGACGACGCCGTCGATGACGCGTGTGATGTCGTACGGTTTGCGCGGTTGGTCGGGCACGACGGATTTCAGTTCCTCGTCGCGGCGCTCCGGGTCGTCCCACGGGTCGAAGCGCGGCGGGTCCTCGACGTTGTTCTGCGGGAGATACGAGAGCAGACGGCGGATGTCGTCCAGTGCATCCTCCTCGCTGTTCTCGGCGAAGTGGGCGACCCCGCTCTTGTCGGTGTGGGTCGTCGCGCCTCCGAGTTCCTCGAAGGTGACTTCCTCGCCCGTGACCGTCTCGATGACGTCCGGGCCGGTGATGAACATGTGGCTCGTGTCCTTCACCATGAAGATGAAGTCGGTGATGGCGGGCGAATAAACTGCTCCACCGGCACACGGCCCCATGATGGCCGAAATCTGGGGCACGACGCCGGAGGCCTGTTGATTGCGGTGGAAGATGTCCGCGTAGCCAGCCAAGGATTCGACACCTTCCTGAATCCGCGCACCGGCCGAATCGTTCAGTCCGATGATGGGCGCGCCGACTTCCATCGCCTTGTCCATGACTTTCGTCACTTTCTGGGCGAACACTTCGCCGAGCGAGCCACCGAAGACGGTGAAGTCGTGGGCGAACACGAACACCTTTCGGCCGTTGACCTCGCCGTATCCCGTCACGACGCCGTCGCCGGGCACCTGCTTTTCCTCCATGCCGAAGTTGTGGCTTCGGTGGGTTCGCAGTTGGTCGAACTCGTTGAAGGTGTCGTCGTCGAGGAAGTAGTCGATGCGCTCGCGCGCCGTCATCTTCCCCCGCTCGTGCTGCTTCTCGATGCGCTCTTCACCGCCGCCCTGCTCCGCCTCGCGGCGTTTTTCGCGTAGTTCGTCGATGCGCTCGTCCATCGTCATCGCTGAACACCCGGACGCATTGTCATTGCGGAATTGCAGTACCAGCGGGCGCAAAAGGTTTCCGTACTGTGTCGGGAAAGGGTCCACCAGATTACAGCAACGAGTAGAGGTTCACGGCGAGCGTGATGAGCAGGAACAGCGGCAGAATCGTCCTGACACCCCACAGCCACGGCGTTCCGAGTGACCGTGCGATTCCACCCGCGCCGGAATCGAACTCCGCGAGGGCGTTCTTGCCGAGGACCCACCCTGTAAAAACGAGGAATCCGGCGAGTCCGGCCGTCAGCATCAGATCGACCAGCGTTCCCGCGACGAATGTGAACACGGACGGGGTGAGCGCACAGACCGCACCCGTGACGAGCACCAGTCCGGTGAGGCCGAGCGTCGCGTTCCGCCGGGAGACGTCCTGTTCGTCCACGAGATACGCGACGGGGATTTCGAGCATGCTGATGGAACTCGACAGGGCGGCGAACAGAATGGCGGCGAAGAAGCCGACGGCAACGACCTCGCCGTACGGCATCTCACGGAACGCCCCGGCAACGCCCATGAAAATCGCGCCGGACTCGCCGCCTCTCGTGACTTCCGTGAGACCGCCTTGAAACGCGAACAGGAGCGGAAAGACGACGAGCCCTGCGAGGACACCGACCGCGGTGTTCAGCACGGCGATGACGCTCCCGTCGAACGGGAGGCTGTTGTCCTCGCCCAGATACGAGGCGTAGGTGATCATCGTCCCGACGCCGAGCGAGAGCGTGAACAGCGCCTGTCCGGCCGCGGCGCGGAGCATCCCGATGGGGTCGTTCTTGATCGGTGCCGGGTCGAAGTGGAGGTAGAACGACAACCCCGCTCCCGCGCCGGGTCGGGTGATCGCCCATCCGGCGAGCACCGCGAGCAGAACGACGATGACCGGCATCATCACCTTCGTCGCGGCCTCGATGCCGCGGCGGACCCCGCCGATGATGACCAGTGCAGTCAGTGCGAGGAACGCGACTTGGAACGCGACAGCTTCCCAGCCGAAGCTAATGGTGCCGAAGTAACCGGAGGGGTCGACGAAGTACGACCCCGAGAAACTGGCGACGAAGTAACGAACGATCCACCCGCCGACGACGCTGTAGAACGACAAGAGGACGAGTGCCGTGAGGACGCCGAACAACCCCACATAACCCCACGATTTGGTGCCGGGCGCGAGACGTGCCAGCGCCCCGGCCGGGTTTCGGTTCGAGCGGCGACCGATGACGAACTCCGCGAGGAGTCCGGGGACGCCGACGAGCAACACGATACAGAGGTAGACCACGAGAAATGCGCTTCCGCCGTATTCGGCCGTCATCCACGGAAAGCGCCAGACGTTGCCGAGGCCGACCGCGCTCCCCACCGCCGCGAGGATGAAGCCGACCCGACTCGCCCACGATTCACGTACCATTGCTATGCACTCGCTTGCCCAGGGGATATGAGACTTTCGAGGTTAGAAACCATCAAAACGCTATTAACACACGTGATGGGGCATCAGAAATCGATTTTCAGATTCGAATGGACATGAAATCAGGACTGTCGTCTACGGTTCGTCGATTTTACCCGCCTCTGTTTAAGTACTCGACAAAAAAGAATCAGTGCCGGTGCCGGACGACGCTCAGAAGAACGACATCAGGCTCAGTGCGAGCGTTCCGATGACGGCGATGAGCACGACCACTCGGAGGTGCGTGAGCCAAATCGTGCCGATGTTGCCGCGGGTCTTACCGAGGCCACGTCGGAGTTCCTGAACCGCTCCCGCGCTGTACACCCATCCGACGAAGATGACGGTCAGCACGACGCCGAGGGGTAGGAGGAGGTTCGACGCGATATTGTCGAACATGGTGAACGTGTCGAGACTCAGTGCCGACGGAACACCGAGGGCGAACACGATGACGCCGACGATGACTGTGATGACCGGTCGGCTGAGCGAGTAGTTATCCACGAAGTACGAGACGACCACTTCGAGGAGGCTGATGGCGGACGAGAGCGCCGCGATGAGAAGGATGACGAAGAAGACGACGCCGATGAACTTCCCACCCGGTAGTTTTGCGAACGCTTTTGCGAGGGTGATGAACACCGCACCCGCGCCGGCCTCACCGGGGTCGATGCTCTGTGCGAACAGGAGCGGGAAGACGACGAATCCGGCGAGAACACCGATGAAGGAGTTCAAGCCGACGATGCTGAGTCCATCGGTGAGAAGGTTGTCGTCACCGTCCAAGTAAGACGCGTACGTCACCATGGCCCCCATTCCGAGCGAGAGCGAGAACAACGCCTGTCCGACGGCGGCGGGGATGATGGACTGGTAGTTGTCCACGATGACGCCGAAGTCGGGCGAGAGGAAGTAGTCGTAGCCCGCTGCAGCGCCGTCGAGGGTGAACGCCCACAGGGCGAGTCCGACCATCAGGATGGCGATGGACGGAACCATGATTTTCGTCCCCATTTCGATGCCTTTCTCGACACCCAGCGCGACGATACCCACGACGAGTATCATGAACACGAAGTGGAACAGTATCGTTCCAGTACCCGCCGAAATCTGTCCGAAGTACTGGGAGGGGTCGCCGAAGTACGCGCCGTTCCAACTCCCGATGATGTACTGGATGACCCAACCACCGACGACGCTGTAGTACGACAGAATCCAGAACCCGGTGAACAAGCCGAGGAGTCCGATGATTCCTGCGACTGGACCGCCGAGGTTTCTGAACGCGTCCACGATGTTCTTCTTGGTCTCGCGCCCGATGACGAACTCCGCGAGGATGGCGGGTAGTCCGATGAGAACCGCCGCGACGAGGTAGACCACGAGGAAGGCCGCCCCGCCGTTCTGTGCAGACATATACGGGA
Source organism: Haladaptatus sp. (assembly GCF_049589095.1). Taxonomy (NCBI): domain Archaea; kingdom Methanobacteriati; phylum Methanobacteriota; class Halobacteria; order Halobacteriales; family Haladaptataceae; genus Haladaptatus; species Haladaptatus sp. The sequence continues at coordinate 3,921 of NZ_JBAWAC010000132.1, forward strand.
ATCGCCAAATGTTGCCGAGTCCAACGGCGCTTCCGACAGCAGCCAGAATGAACCCCATTCGGGATGTCCACGTTTCTCGTTGTGACATGTGTATGCCTGCCATTCTTAACTGATGCGTATAAACTGCACGATGTCAATTAATCACCCGAATAAATGATTATCTCATAGTATTTCTGTGTAAGAAAATGACTCGTCAATCCTCCAAACACCCGAATCCGAAATCAGAGCGGCGTGATATCGTACCTCTGAGAGACTAATTGACACCGAAAAGATTCAGACGTAATGATAGTTTCCAGGTCGGATCAGGCCTCGCCGTACACCGGAACCGCCGCCCCGCTGGTCACGCTCGTGGCGTCGCTACAGAGCACACACATCACGGAAGCGATATCTTCTGGGGAAACCCACTCGTCGTGGTCGGCGTCGGGCATCATCTCCCGGTTCGCGGGCGTGTCGATGACGCTCGGCATCACGGCGTTCGCTCGAACCACACCTGAATTCTCCTCGGCAATCGTCTCGGTAAGCAGTCTGACTCCCGCTTTGGACGCCCGATACGGCCCGTCACCTTCGCCGCCTTCGAGCGACGCTCGGGCGCTGACGCTCACGATCGCTCCCTCGCTCTCCTGGAGATGCGGCAGCGCGTGTTTGGCCGCCAGGAACATCGTCTTCAGGTTAACGTCGAACAGCAGGTCGAACGTCCCCACGTCCGTCTCCTCGATGGGTGACCCGCCCTTCCACGTCCCCGCGATGTTGATGAGCGCGTCGAGACCGCTGTGGTCGTCGACGACGTCCGAAACGACGGTTTCGACGGCCGACTCGTCGGTGAAGTCGGCCTCGTAGAAATCGACTCGCTCGCCGTCGAGCGGGGAATCCTCGTCCAGTTCGACCACGTCGGTCGCACACACCGTCGCCCCGGCGTCCGCGAACGCGGCACAGACCGCGCTTCCGAGCGCGCCGCTCGCACCCGTGACCAAGACGACATCGTCACTGAAGTCGAAGCTCACGTCCATGGATCGTCACACAGCGTGAGCCATGAAAACACACACGGCCGTTCAAACCTCGTCGTACGCACCCAATCGCGTTCCATCCAACAGGTACGCCTCACCGTCCGAGAGTCCGTCGGGCAGGAACGGCGCGAGGAATCCCTGCCCCGCGACGTTCACCCATGTCCCACCCGTCAGGTCGTTGAACGCGGGAAAGACGACGAGTTGGGCGTCGATGGAGAACTCTCCGTCATACCGTTCCACGAACGGTTCCGGATTCACGCGGCCGCGCAACCAGACGCGTTCGATTCGGCTCCCGCCGACCGAGTCCTCCAATCGCACGCAGGGATGTTCGTGGCCGACACAAACCACGTCCGCCGAGAGCACGTCTTCGCTCGGCCACGTGTGGCCGTGGACGAATCCCACGTCCCCGAGTCGGACCCCGTCGCCCGGCGTCACCGCACAGTCGACCCATGACTCGATATCCCCGTCGTGATTCCCCTTCACCAGCGTCACCGGTTGGTCGATGGATTCGAGCAGCACCTCGATTTCGCCCCGCTCGGCCCCACCCGGCCTGGCGATGGAGTGCATGAAGTCGCCGAGGACGACGACCCTGTCCGGGTCGGTTCGCCGGACGAGCGACGCCATTCGCTCGCGGCGCTCGTCCGCACGGCTGTCGAGGTTGATCCCCTGCTCGTAACGGAGTCCGTCCTCGATTCCGGCGTGGTAATCCGCCACCACGAGCGCCCGTTCGTCGCCGAGCGTCGCGGTTGCGGCCGGTTCGCCGGGAACCGGTTCGACCAGCGCCATCAGATGGGTTTCAGGGTGTCCTCGCCGGATTCGTAACACCGTCCAGCCATCAGCGCGTCCTGCAGCGCATCCTCGACCTCGGCGGGCGTCGTGTCGTAGGAGTTCACGATGTTCGCCATGAGGCGTTCGCTCTCGACGCCGTCGCCGTCGTTCATGTCACGCATGACCTCCATCACGGTGTTTTCGAGGTTGTCGGGCGTGGATTTCTTGCCATCCTCGTCCGCCGGTTCGGATTCGGACTCGGATTCGGATTCTGCCGCTTCGGTCGGCGTCGGTTCCGGTTCGGTCGCTTCAGTCTGTTCAGGCTGTGCCGTCCCGGCCTCCGGTCCGGCCGCTTCTGCCGGTTCGGCGGCGGTGTCGGTGTCCGGTTCGGATTCCGATTCCGTCGCCATCTCTTGGGCTGGTTCCGGTGTTTCGATGTCGGCTTCGCCCGGCGCATCGACTTCCGCACCGCTGGTGAACTCAGTGCCGAACTCCTCCTCGATCTGTTCGCGCTCACCCTCGTCGAATTCGTACATCTCGCCGCTCACGTCCTCGCCCATCGGCTGGTCGTCGAAGTCGCCGAGGTCGTCCTCGGCCGTTCCCGAATCGAAATCGCCGAGTTCGTCGGTGGAGTCGTCCGCGGATTCGCTCCCCGTGTCGAACTCCTCGACACCGGTTTCACCGATCGGTTCTCCCCCTGCCGGTTCCGAATCGGCCAATTCGGCGTCCGTCGGTTCCGGTTCGGCCGGTTCCTCGAACTCCTCCGGCTCGCGAGCTTGCGCTGGCGGCGTTTCGGGTTCCGGATCGGCGTCCGGAGCCGTGGTTTCCGTCGCCGATTCGGGTTCGGTCGCCGATTCGGGTTCGGTCGCCGATTCGGGTTCGGTTGCGGTCTCGGACTCGGACACCGTTCCAGCATCGAACTCCGACTCGGCTTCCGCCGTCGATTCGGTGTCCGCTGCCG
>NZ_JBAWAC010000133.1:0-2744 GCF_049589095.1 Haladaptatus sp.
CTCCTCGATGTAGCGGTTCCATCTCCCGTGGAAGATGGAGAAACAGGAGTTCTCGAAGGCATTCGAGATGGCTCCCAGCACGACCAGTCCGGGCAGGATGAAGACTATGTACGGGACGGCCTGCCCGTCGAACTGCATCTTCCCGACGCGACTGCCGAGGATGACGCCGAACACGGAGAAGTACAGGACGTTCGTGACGAACGGCGGGACGAACGTGTTCCGCGGCCGCCGCAGGAAGCGCAGAATTTCGCGGCGCGTCAGCGTGATGAACCCGGTCAGTCCCTCGTTCGCGTTGCTCACGCGTCGTCACCTCCGGCGATGGCGGCGAGTTCGGAATCGTCGCGGTCGAAGTCGTCCGCCTGCCCGTCTCCATCGCCCGTCCCCCCGTTTCCATCGCTCGTGCTCTCGTTCGCCCGCGTCATCTCCACGAACACCTCTTCGAGCGAGGTGCGCGAGATGTCGAAGTGGATGATCTCGAACCCTTTCCGGTCGAGTTCGCGCACGAGTTCGGGAGCGAGCAGTCCGGCTTCCGGAGCGGTGATGACGAGTTCGTCGCCCGATAGCTCCACCTCCTCGATCTTGTCCCGACCGGCGGAGAGCTGCGGCGCGGATTCGGGCGGGTTGCGGAGCGAAATGGTGATCTTGTCCGGGCCGCGACCCATTAGCTCCTCCGGGCTCGCCACCTCGACGATACGGCCCGAATCGAGGATCGCAACTTCGTCACAGAGGCGTTCGGCCTCCTCGATGTAGTGGGTCGTGAGCAGAATCGTGGTCCCCGACTCGTTGAGTTCGGTGATGAGGTCCCACAGGTCGTGACGCAACTGCACGTCCACCCCGGCCGTCGGTTCGTCGAGAATGAGCAGATCGGGTTTCGTGATGAGCGCCCGCGCGAGGACGAACCGGCGTTTCATCCCGCCCGAGAGCCAGTCGAAGCGCGTGTCGCGCTTGTCGTAGATTCCCACGCGCCGAAGTACCTCGTCGGCGCGCTCGCCCGCCTCCGACCGCGGGATGCCGTGGTAGCCCGCCTTGTGCTCCAGCACCTCTCGAATCGGGAAGAAGCGGTCCACGTTGAACTCCTGTGGCGCGAGGCCGATTCGGTCGCGCGCCTCGCGGTAGTCGTCCTCCACGTCCGCGCCGAACACCTCCGCCGTGCCCCCCGAGTTCTTCACCAGTCCGACGAGGATGTTGATGAACGTCGTCTTTCCCGCCCCGTTCGGCCCGAGTAGGCCGAAAAACGAGCCCTTCGGAACGTCGAGGTCGATTCCCTTGAGCGCTCGTATCTCCCCGTACTCTTTCTCCAAATCACGTATGCGTATCGCAGAATCCATCGGACGACCCGTAACAGTCGGGCACGGTTAAGGGTGCTGAACCCGGTCAAAGGTTCCCAAACACGTCGTCCGCAGCGTCGAGATATGCGGCGAGGTTCTCCTCGTCGTGGGCGAACGAGAGGTGATGGCGCTTGTACGGGTTCGGCGTGAAGAAGTGGCCCCGGTTCCGCATGCCCGCGGCGAACTCGTGGAACCGCTCCTCGTCCAGTCCGAGGATGTCCTCGTAGTTCTCGGGTTCGCCCGTCACGCCGAACTGGACGCTGAAGATGCTCCGGTGACCGACGACCCTGCCGTCGATTCCGTGATCCGCCAACAGATCACGGAGTCCGGCCCTGTACTCGTCGCCGAGGTCCGAGACGTGACCCTGGACGTCCTCCGCCACGATGGTGTCGATGGTCTCGCGCGCCGCGGCGAGTCCGGGGAGGTTGCCCGAGTACGTCCCGCTGATGACGACGCCGGATTTGTTGTCGCCGCCCGCCTGTGAGAGCAGGTCCTCGTGGCCGCCGACCGCCGCGACCGGATAGCCGTTCCCGAGCGCTTTGGCCACGCACGTCAGGTCGGGCGTGACGCCGAACTCGCCCTGTGCACCGTGGGGCGAGTGACGGAACCCGGTGATGACCTCGTCGAAGATGAGCGGCACGTCCGCGTCCGCGGTGACGTCCCGGACCGTTTCGAGGAACTCCTGCCGGGGGAGGAGACACCCGACCGAGTGCGGCACGGGTTCGAGGATGACGGCCGCGAGGTCGTCGCCGTGTTCGCGGAAGACCGCTTCGACGGCCTCCTCGTCGTTGAACGGGGCGACGAGCGTGTTTTCCACGGCGGCCGGGAGCATCCCCTCGGATTCGGGACGTCCCTCGCCGAGTCCGTCCTCCGGCGGGTAGACGCTCACGTCCACGTAGTCGTGCCACCCGTGATAGCAGCCCTCGAATTTCAGGATCTTGTCGTTCCCCGTGTACGCCCTGGCGAGGCGAATCGCGTGGTAGGTCGCCTCGCTTCCGCTGTTACAGAAGTTCACCTGCTCGACGCTCGGCAGGAGGTCGACCAGTCGCTCGGCAACCTCGACTTCGAGCGGGGCCGTTCCGGTCCCGTAGAGCACGCCGTCGTCGATGGCGTTCCGCGCCGCCTCGTCCACCGCCTCGTGGCCGTGTCCGAGAATGATGGGACCGAACCCGAGATGATAGTCGGTGTACTCGTTGCCGTCGACCGTTGTGAGCGTCGCGCCCTTCGAACGTTCGAAGGCCACTTCCCCGGTGTCGTACGCTTGCGCCCGAAGTCCGGTCTGTGCGCCGCCCGGAATCACCTCGCGGGCACGCTCGACGATTCGTTCACTTTCAGTCGTCTCGTTCGTCGTTTCGGAGTTCATAAAATATGTGTCGTGTCTGTCGCGTTAGTCGAGTTAGTGTCGTGTTGATCGCG
>NZ_JBAWAC010000134.1:0-4283 GCF_049589095.1 Haladaptatus sp.
TGGCAGAGTGGCCCGTCCACGCGACGCCGACCCGGTAGCCGTCGCGTTCGAGCACCGAACCGTGGACGGTCTTCCGAAGCGTGGTCGTCCTGTTTGTCCCGTCCGCGACCTCGATCTCGCGCCGTTGGGTTTCGAAGTCGCGCCACTCGCCCTTGTAGCGGTATCTGTCGCCATCGATTTCGTATCGGTAAAAGTCGATGACGTCCGCACCCGCGTTGGTGAATCCCCACGCTCCGGCGTGGTTCTCGCCGATGACGACGAACGGGACGCCGGGAAACGTGACGCCGCGAACTCGTGTGTCCCCCTGCTTCAGGTTCATCTCGTACCACACCGGCGGTGCCATCAGGCTCAGGTGCGGATCGTTCGCCACGATGGGCTTGCCGTTCGCCGTGTGCTTCCCCGACACGAGCCAACTGTTCGACCCGATGCCGTGATCGCGCTCGAAGTTTCCCAACCAGTCGAGTAGCGGCGCTCCGATACCATCGGGGTCGGTGGTATCGGATTCGGGAATGCTGTTCGAGGAGTTCGACGACGTCGCCGACGTTCCTTCGTCCGTCCCGCGAATGACGGGCGAGTCGTGGTCGAGCCGTCCCGGATACAGCTCCGTGGCCGCCTTCTGGCCGAGTTTCGAGGCGACGTTCGCCTTTCGGAGCGTAAGAAAGCTCCCCGTCAGTTCCCATGAGATCTGTTTTTCCATCAGCATCGTGTCCGCGGGCGTCCACTCCGCCGGTTCGTACTCCAACAGGCCGAACTCCAGCGGGAGCGGTTCGTTCTCGATGTGAGCATTCACGCCCGCCGAAAACGCCTTCACGAGTTCGCCGGTGTCCGTGTCGGCGATGTGCTTCCACGTCGCTTCCGCCGCGCCCGCGAAATCCATCTGGATGTGGAACTCGTCGGAATCGGCCGCCAACTCGCCAACGACGGCCGCCACCTGACCGGACATCAGTCGGCGTTGCAGGTCGAGTTGGAACAGTCGGTCCCGGGCTTGCGCGTACCCCACCGCGAAGTACAGCGCCCGCTCGTTCTCCGCCGTGATGTTCGGCACGCCGTCCTCGTCGTACCGGAGCGTCGCCGTTCCGTACGTGCTCTCGACGCTCCCGTCCGTGTCGTCCGTGGCCGTCCCCCACGCCTCCCCGCTCAACGGCGCGAACCGCCGGAGGTAACTCCCGACCGGTGAGAGAGCGCCGCCGACCACGGTCCCACCGATTATCGCCCCGACGAGCGCCCGTCGCGTGATTTCCCGGTCCATGTGCCGAACTGTTTCGTAGTAGATGTAAATAACGTTATCTTTCAATCATGGGAATTCCCGAACGGGACACGAAGACGATCACGCCGGATCCCCGACTACTTCCACGGATTCGTCACGAGGTCGGCGTGGACCGCGGTTCCGACTTCGATCCGGCAGTCGGTTTGCGGCCGGGCGATACAGAGCAGGACGTAACCGTCCGCCAACGAATCCGATTTCAACGCCCGCGGTTCGCGTTCGTGTTCGATTTCGCCGGACAGCAACCGGCCAGTGCAGGTGGCACACGCACCGGTCCGACAGCCGAAGGGAAGGCCGACTCCTTCTCGCTCGGCGGCATCGAGCACGGATTCGCCGCCGGTTGTGCGAATCACACGCTCCCCGCCATTCCGCCAGTCGAGTCGAACGCGATACTCGCGAGCACTCACTGCCACACGTCGCTCGTGCAGTCGCCGTCGGGCCACCGGATTTCGTGTGCCCGTGCGGGACCGTTCGGCATCTCGCCGAAGTCCACGAGGAAGTCCTCGTCCAGCGTCATCGTTCCTTTTCGTGGGTTCACGTCGGCTTTGAGCATCACCGATCCCTTCTCTTTCTCCTCCGGGTAGAACTGGTTGTCCCACGTGGAGAACAGCGAGGTCGTCCAGTAAAGACGCTCGCCGTCGATGCTGAGTTGGAGCATCTGCGGTCCGGCGACTACTTCCCTATCGTCCTCTCCCGTTGGGTGTCGCGGACCGAACAGCCCACCGGCCCAGAGTTGATCGGACAACCGCGGGTTCGCCGGGTCGCTCACGTCGTACATCCGCACGTCGCCGTGGAGCCAGTTCGAGAAGAACAGGTATCGATCATCCATCGAGACGACGAGGTCGGTGATGAGGCCGGGAACCGGCATGTCCCAGTCGTCGTGTTCGCGCGATTCGACGTCTATGACCTTCTCCGCGAACCACTCCTTTTCGCGCTCGTAGAAGTGGAAGATGTTCGAGGAGAGCGCCGCACCGACGTAGCCGTGGGCGGACTCCGGACTGTGCAGGAAGCGGACTTCCAGCGGAATCATGCCCTCCTCGCCAAGGTCGATGGTCTGCTGGAGTTGTCGCTCCGTCCAGTCCCAGAAGTGGAGTTTGTGACCGTAGTTGCCCGCTTCGACGTCCTCCAAGTCGAAACCGGGATAGTAGGTCTTCGGCGCGGCCCACTCCGAGGAGACCATCACGTTGTGGCGTGGCTGATACCAGAAGTCGTAGTTCATCTCCATCTCGCCCGGCGGGTCCCATCGCCCCTCGATTTCGAAGTCGTCGTTCAGTTCGAGGAAACCGCCCGGCAGGTCGCCGTCCTCGTTCCCCAGCATCGAGATGAGTATCTCCCCGTCCGGAATGCAGTGGACGGTGTGCGGTGCCGAGAGGTCGTACTCGTACACCTCCTCGGGTTCGATGACTTTGACGATTTCCGGGTTCTCCCGGTCCTTCGTGTCGATGATGTGCAGTCGGGACGAGCGCTGGCCCGGTACCACGAGGTGGCGTCGTTCCAGTCCTTCGACATGACAGGACGACGAACAGGCGTTCCACCCGAAGTGGTGCAGTTCGTCGCCCTTGTTCGGCATCTCGACCCAGTCGATGACCTCGGTGTACGTGTCCGACTCCGGGTTCACGTCCACGACCGACAGGAAGTCCGGCGCGTCCACGTCCGTCCCGACGTACAGCGACGGCACGTACGCGATTTCCTCGCGCTCGGCCTCCTCGATGGCGGCCTGCGGCGTGGCATATCCCGGCCCCTCCACGTCGTGGTGATGTTCGTGCTCTTCGTGCGCTCCGCTTTCCGATGTTTCGGTATCGCTCATCGTGATTCCCCCTCAATTGTGAGCTTCGGTAGCAATCGTCGTGACGGGGTGCTTTGCGGCAAATATTGCCTCGAAATAGATGGTTACACGCCAATCTTCGTCACACCCAGAATCACACCGCACTCCGAACATTCCCGGACGATTACGGTACTGAACTTCGCATCCGTGTCGCTCTCTACGACTTCGATCAGGTCTTCACCGCAGACGATGCAATGTCCCATACCGCGGGAATATCGAATTCGGTCACCTACTTTGCGGCCTTCGGCGTCGCTTAACCAACCCGAACTGCCACAACTGCTAACAGTTATCCTCGCGAACTAGACGACGTGTTCTTTCCGACATCGCTCGTCGCCGGACTGCTGACCGCCGCCGTCGTTATCGGGAGCGTCGTCTCGGCCGGATTCGGGGGGACGAACTGCTCTCCTTCGTTCGGGCGTTCGCCGGAGGTGCGGTGCTCGCGTCGCTCGCCGTGACTGTCATCCCCGAGGCGTTCGACGAAGGAGGACCGCTCGTCGCGCTCGCAACTGCGGCCGGATTTCTGCTGACGTTCGTCTTGACGAGCGGATAGTTCGAGCGAAACTATGGCCGTCGCTCATCGACTAACTTCCAGAAAATGAATTCGCAATCTGCAACGTCAGTGGCTTATTCGTACAGCCACTCGGCGTCGACTTGCTCGTAATCGACCAGTTCCGCTTCGTCGAAGAACAGGCCGATTTCGCGCTCGTTTGCGCCCTCGTCCTCGTGGTCCGAACCGTGGATTACGTTTCGGCCGAGGTCGAGACCGAAGTCGCCACGGATGGTGCCCGGGGCGGATTCGGCTGGGTCGGTTTCGCCCATCATGCGGCGAACCTGTCGTGTCGCGTCTTGCCCTTCCCAGACCATCGCGAAGACTGGGCCGGACGTGATGAAGTCCACGAGGCCGTCGAAGAACGGCTTGCCCTCGTGTTCACCGTAGTGGTCGTGGGCGAGTTCCTCGCTGATCTGCATGAACTTGCCGCCGACCATCTTCAGACCGCGGTCCTCGAATCGGGAGACTATCTCGCCGATGAGGCCGCGCTGAACGCCGTCGGGCTTGACCATCACGAAGGTCCGTTCGCTCATTCGTTACCACTCTCTGCTTGGCCTTGCTCGGTCCATTCGAGGTCGCGCGGTTCGCGACCGAGGTCGGCGTTCTTCTCGCACTTCGCCGAGCAGTAGTGGATGGTCGTTCCG
>NZ_JBAWAC010000135.1:0-8111 GCF_049589095.1 Haladaptatus sp.
ATCCCCGTCGATGTACCTCGAGCCGTGCAGGTCGAGACAGACACCGTCCACGGGTTCGCCGTCAAGTCTGGAGACGAGTTCGTCCCGCATCCACTCGAACGCGCTCGCCTCGACGGTCGGGGCCGGAAGCGCGCTCGCGCCCACCGTCGGGAGGATATCGACGTCCGCGCGTTCGAGTTCGTCCACGATGCCGCGGATCGAGCGGCCGACGTGCTCCGTCGTCAGGAGGTCGGCACCCGTCGTGGTCGAGAACGTTTCGAGTCCGGTCCGCCCGTCAGCGAACGTGTTCGTTTCGTGGCTGATGGCACCGACGGCAACTTGCATGTCCCCAGTCTCTCGGGAAGCCTCTTGAGTGATACCCCTAGAATAAAAAGCGGTCAGGTCAGTGCGGCCACGGCCGCCACGGCCAGAAGAACGCGAGGAACGCCATTCCGAGCAGGAGGAACCCGCCCACCTTCATCAGCGGCCCCGCGTCCATCTCGTCGCGGACGAACGAGAGATACAGCAGTCCCACCGCGGCGACGAAGAAGACGAGCGCGCCGCCGACTACCGGTTCGTTGCGCCCGGAGTAGCCGAGACGCAACAGGACGGTGAACAGGGGGACGGAAAGGGTGGTCATCCCTTCCCTCCGGTCAGCGCGATTCCCTCCATGAAGGTACGCTGTGCGAGCAGGTAGGCCGCGATGACGGGCAGCGCGGCGAGCACGACCGCCGCGAGGAGCTGACCCCACTGTGAGCTGTACTTACCCGTAAGCAGGCCAATGCCGACCTGAAGCGGGTACATCGCCGAATCGTTGAGGATGACCAGCGGCCACAGGAACGCGCCCCAGACGAAGATGAACGTGAACACGCCCAGCGACGACAGGGCGGGTTTCGCCAGCGGCAACATGACCCGCGTGTAGATCTGAATCGTGCTACAGCCGTCCATTCTGGCCGCCTCGATGAGCGAGTCGGGGACGCCGAGGAAGAACTGTCGCATCATGAACGTCCCGAACGGGTTGGCGACGTACAGCACGATGATGGCCCAATAGGTGTTCGACCAGTTGAGCGCGTTCATCTCCAGATACAGCGGGACGAGCACGACCTGCGGCGGGATGACGAGCGTCCCGATGACCAGCGTGTAGACGAACGACTTCCCCTTGAAATCACCCTTCGCCAGCGCGTAGCCCGCGAGCGTGTCGAGCAACAGGGTGAAAAACACCACGCCGACCGTCAGGACGAGGCTGTTGAGCACCCAGCGGTCGAGCGGGTTCTGCAGCCAGACGTTCACGTAGTTGGCGAACGTCGGATGCGACGGGATGATTTGGTGAATCGTCGTGAATATCTTGTTTTCGGGTTTCAGCGACGTGAGAAACGCCCACAGGAACGGAATCGTCATGATGGCGCTCATGACGATGAGGATTCCGTGGGCGACCCATTTCGCGAGCTTGTCGTACCGCGAACCCTCGTACTCGACACTCGGCTGGTCGTCCTCGAAGTCGAGGTCCTTAGTAGCCAACGTCGTCACCCCACGTGCGCTGTTGGAGGACGCTCAGTCCAAACACCAAGAGGAACAACACGACCGCGATGGCGCTCGCGTAGCCCATCTCGAACTGCTGGAAGCCGGTCTGCCAGAAGTAGTAGACGATGGTGTACGTGGAGTGGACGGGACCGCCATTGGTCATCACGTACACCTGCGTGTAGACGCGGAACGAGAAGACGAGCGTCACGACGAACACGAAGAACGTCGTCGGCTTCAGCAGCGGCAGTGTGACGTAGCGGAACCGCTCCCAACGGTTCGCGCCGTCGATGATAGCCGCCTCGTACAGGTCGTCCGGGATTCCCTTCAGCCCGGCGAGGAAGATGACCATGTTGAACCCGATATGTTTCCAGATGCTCATGAGGGCGATGGACGCCAGTGCCGTCTTGGAACTCTGGAGCCACGAAAGCTGTGGGAGACCGATGGTCCCCAACATCGTGTTCAACAGCCCGTACTGCGGGTTGTAGATCCACGACCAGATGAGCGAGACGACGACCCACGAGGTCACGACGGGGAGGAAGATAGCTGCGGAGTAGAACTTCGTCCCGCGCAGGTTCATGTTCAACAGTAGCGCCAAGCCAAGTGCGATGGGAACGTCGAAGACGAGGAGGGCAAGACTGTAGCCAGCGGTGTTTATCAACGCGTCCCAGAATATCGGGTCTTGTACCAGCCGAACGTAGTTGTCGATACCGACGAACGGATGGGATCGAGCCAACGGCTCCCACTGGTGTAGGCTCACGTAAAACGCGCCGAGGAACGGGATCAGCAGGACGGCGGCGAAGATGAACACCTTCGGGAGAACGATGGCGTACCACGACAGGTCCGTATCGGCGTTGCCGACGGTGAGGCCGGAAACGAATCCGTTGAGACGGTCCCGAACGCCCGTGGTTCCCTGAGATTGTGACATTGTTAGAGGAGTTTGTTGATGTCGTTAGCGGCCTTGTCGAGTGCCTTTTTCGGGTCCGTTCCCTGCCACATCGCCTGTGCCTGCTTGTGGACGGAATCCCACATCTTCGACACGTCGGGGTGACTCGGGAAGGGAACGGTGTTCTCCATCTCCTGTTCGACGGGTTTCAGCTTCGGATTGTTGTCGATGAAGTTCTTGAACTCGTCCGAATCGTAGGCCTCCTTCCGCCCCGGGAATCCACCCATCGATTTGGTGACCTTCTTTTGAACCTCCATGGAGTTCACGTAGTTCAGCCATTCGAGACCGACCTCCTTGTCCGCGCCGCCGCGGTTCGGAACGGTGTAGAACACGCCCGCGCTCCACGTGTGGCTTTTGTCGATCTTCGGGCCGCTAGGGTACGGGATGTACTGCCAGTCCAGACCGCTATCGCGCAGTCGCGGGTAGTTCCACGACCCGGCGAAACACATCGCCACTTCCCCGGCGAGGAAGTCCTCGATGGCTTGGCTACTGCCGGAGTTTCGGGTGATGACGGTCTTGTCCTCGACCACCCTCGGCTGGAGGAATTTCGCCGCTTGAACCGCCGCGTCGTTGTTGATGATCGCCTTCGTCCCGTCCTCGTTGAGGTAGCCGCTCCCGTTCGAGAGCGCGAAGCAGTCGAAGCCCTCACCGGCGGACATGGAGAACGCCGCCTTGTTCTTCTTGGCCAGTTCGTCGATCCACGAGCCGAACTCGTCCCAGCTCGGACGGTGGGTCGGCTCGGGGACCTCCAAGCCCGCTTCCTTGAACTTCTTCTTGTTTATCGCTACCAAGCGACAGTCGGCGTACCACGGGACCGCCCACAGCGTGCCGTCGTAGCTGGCGTTGTGGCGTGCGGCCGAGACGTAGTCGTCCGGGTTGAAACCGTTCTTTTCTAGGTTGAGTGCGACGCCCTTGTCGGCGAACCGCGGCACCCACAAAACGGACAACGCGAGGCTGTCCGGCGCGTTGCCGGCGGGAATCGCGGTCGTCGCCTTGGCGAGGTAATTCTCGAACGGGTAGTACTCCCAACTGAGGTCGGATATCTTGTCGCTCTGTTTTGCGAGTTCCTTCGCCTGCTTTTTGCGAATCGGCGAAAGCCCAGGGTCGTTCCACGCCCACAGCGTTCCGGACTTTGCGCCGCCGTCGCCGTCGCCGGAGCTGCCGGGCATCATGCCGGAGCAACCGGCGAGGCTTGCTGCGCCGACCGAACCGGCCAGGGTGAGAACGTTACGTCGAGTGAGGTTTCTGTTGCTCATACCGCTCTGACCGAAGAACGATGCTACTCCATAATAAATATTTGCCATAGGGTACCAAATACCATTCTAATCTAGCCAGTAATCGGAGGGAAGTCAGGACGATCCGATTGTTTTACCCGGAGCCGAGTTGTTTTTCGGAAATTATGCGCGAGCGTCGACGTTGGTGTCGGTCGCGGTCGAGACGCTCCTCGTCTTGACGGTTTCGCCGGTGTCGGGGTCGAAGAGGTGTATTTTGTCCTCGGGGAAATCGATGGTGAGCGTCGTTCCGGATTCCACCATCCGCTCCCCGGAAAGCGTCACCGTACACGTCTGGTCGCCGATATCGACGTAGGCGTACGTGAGCTCGCCCATCGGCTCGGTCACCGAGACGGTCGTCGAAATCGCTCCCGGCTCGTCGGCTGGGACGGTTTCGATGCTCTCCGGGCGGATACCGAGCGTCATCCGTCCCTCGTAGCCGACGAGCTGCTCGCGCGCCTTCGGCGAGAGGTCGTACCGGAACGTGTCGTGGACGAGCGCACCGTCGACGTAGTCAACCTCGAAGAAGTTCATCGACGGCGACCCGATGAACCCGGCGACGAACCGATTCGCGGGTTCGTAGTAACATTCGAGCGGCGTTCCGAGCTGCTGGAGTTTCCCGTCGTTCAGGATGGCGATCCGGTCACCCATCGTCATCGCTTCCGTCTGGTCGTGGGTCACGTAGATGGTCGTGATGTTCAGGTCCTGCTGAAGGTTCTGTAGCTCCGTCCGCATCGTCGTCCGGAGCTTCGCGTCCAAGTTCGAGAGCGGCTCGTCCATCAGGAACACTTCCGGTTCGCGGACGATGGCGCGGCCGAGCGCGACGCGCTGTTGCTGGCCGCCGGAGAGTTCGCCCGGTTTCTTTTCGAGTATCTCCTCGATGCCCATCATCTCGGCGACGTCATCGACCCGACGCTCGATTTCGTCGGCCCCCATGTCGGTGGACATCTTGAGACCGAATCCGATGTTCTTGCGCGCGGTGAGGTGCGGGTACAGCGCGTAGTTCTGGAACACCATCGCGATGTCCCGCTCGGTCGGGGGTTTGTTCGTGATGTCGGTTTCGTTCAACAGGATGTTGCCGCCGGTCGGCGATTCGAGTCCGGCGATACAGCGAAGCGTCGTCGATTTGCCGCACCCCGACGGACCGACGAAGATGAGGAACTCCCCGTCGTCGATGTCGATATTCAGATCCTCGACCGCGACGATCGACCGGTCCTCGTCGAGAAACTCCTTCCGGAGGTTGCGTATGTCTAACTTACCCATACTGAGGCACTACTGATGGCCTTTGTAACCAGCCGTAATAAATTCATAGGGTGGTACCGGCGTTCGAAACGTCGACCGGGGTCTCGACCGTCGTACGGACCTTCTCACCCGTTTCCGCCGCCTCGCGGGCCGCGAGCGTCGCGTCGAGCGTCGCGGCGGCGTCGTCGAAGTCCGAACGGATATCGACCGATTCAACGTCGTTCGTCCGGCGCTCGCCGTGATCGGTCGCCGACGCACGAAGGAACGCCTCGAACTCCCGTCGGTACCACTCCCCGTCGCCATCGTACTCCACGGGTTCGCCATCGACGGTTCCCGTGAGCGAGTGATCCATGTAATCCAGTTCGAGGACGGCGTCTTCGGCCGCGATACGCACCTCGAACCGCGGCGTCGGCGACGCACAGGTCGACGAGACGTGCGAGACGGCACCGGAATCGTGGTCGAGCGTGACCGAGGTCGCGTCCTGAAAGTCGATGGTCCCGACGAGCAACCCATCCGTTCCGCTGCCCGTCGCCGCCACGACGTCGCCCGCCAGATATCGGTGGAGGTCGTAGACGTGGGTGGACTGTTCGACGATCTGTCCGCCGGAGTAGCGCCGTTCCCGCCACCAATCGGACTCGGGGACTGGGACCCAGTAGGTGCTGTCGATGTGGCCGATTCGTCGGCCATCGAGGAGTTCCCGTGCATACTCCGTGATCCGTGCGTATCGACAGACGTAGCCGACGTGCGAGAGGCCTTCGCTGTCGGCTAGATGTCGGGCCGTCTCGCGTGCGTCCCCCATCGAGAGGGCCACGGGTTTCTCGATGAACAGGTCGAGGTCACGGTCGGCCGCGGCCCGCTCGTACTCCCCGTGGGCAAACGGCGGAACGGCGATGACGAGCGCGTCGAGCGATTCCGACTCGATCAGTTCGACGCCGTCGGTGTACACGGTCGCTCCTCGTGGACCGGCGGCGGCGCGCGCCGTTTCTCCGTCGATGTCCGCTATCGCCGCTAGTTCGATATCGCACGGCGCTCCGTCTTCCCCGACTGTCCCCGACTCGACCACCGCGTCGAGCGTTTCCAGGTGAATCGATGCGATGCCACCGGCACCGATGAATCCGACACTGTGTGTCATGTGCCACCGTGTCTGGTGCGGGGTGTGTTAAAGTTAACTTCGATAAAACAACACCAAGACCGGCACAAACGTATAAATCACCGCAAACGAGAGGCTAGGAGTGATGCGGTTTGCACTCAATCAGATGGGGTTCCTCGAGGAGGGGTTGCTGGAAAACGCACGACTCCTCGCGGACGCCGGATACGACGGTATCGAACCGAATCTCACGGCCGACGGTCCGCTGTGGGACGACGAGTTCGTGGAGGAATTGGCCGACGAACTGGAGCGACTCGGACTCGACGTTCCGGCGATTTCGACCACGCTTCACTGGGAGCGCCGGTTGTCCGCTGCGGACGACGAAACGCGCACCGCGGGTCTCGAAGCGGGCGAGCGAATGATCGAAGTCGTCGAGAAACTCGGTGCCGGTGCGGTGCTCATCGTCCCGGCAGTCGTGGACGAACGGACGCCCTACGACGAGGCGTACGACCGCGCGCTCGACTCGGTTCGGGCGTTGGCGGCGAGCGGTGCCGACCGCGGCGTGACGGTCTGTGTCGAAAACGTGTGGAACGACTTCCTGTTGTCCCCGCTGGAGTTCGCTCGGTTCGTCGAGGCGGCGTCCGACGCCGGACCGGTGGGCGCGTACTTCGACGTCGGGAACGTCAAGCGGTTCGGCTATCCAGCCCAGTGGATTCGGATCCTCGGGGAGCACGTCGAGCGGGTTCACGTCAAGGACTATCGGACGGATATCGACACGATGGAAGGGTTCACCTATCCGCTGGAGGGTGATATCGACTGGACCGCGGTAGACGAGGCGTTGGCGGAAATCAGCTACGACGGGTGGATAACGGCGGAGGTGTCCCCGTATCGGACCGCACCCGAGCGACTGCCGCCCCGGTTGCGCGCGGACCTCGAGCACCTCTTTTCGTAGCACACCGGCGACACAATATTTATTACCCGCTTGGAGTAGGTTCGTGTGTATGCATCTCGTAGCAGTAGTTGCACATCCGGACGATGCCGACATCTTCTGTGGCGGTACCCTCGCAAAGCACGCCGAACGCGGCGACGACGTGACCGTCGTCTACATGACGCGCGGCGAGTACGGCGGGTTCGACACCACCGAGTCGGCCGTCGCCGCGACTCGTGAGAAGGAAGCCGAGGCGGCGGCGGAGACGCTCGGCGCGGAGACGGCGTTCCTCGGCTTCGAGGACGGGCGGATCACGTACTCGATGGAGAACAGGCTCCGGCTCGTCGAAGCGCTCCGCGAGCACCGGCCCGACGTCGTTCTCACGCATTTCAGCGACGACATGCATCCGGACCATCGAGCCACCTCGCGGTTAGTGACGGACGCGTACTACATGGCCGCACTGCCGCTGTTGGAAACGGACGACGAACCGTGGGAACCCGACAACGTCTACTACTTCGGCAAGGCGACGTCGTCGTTCGAACCGGAGGTGTACATCGACATCAGCGAACAGCAATCGATCAAGGAGGAGGCCATCCTCGAACACGAATCGCAGGTCGAGTGGTTGAACGAACACGGCGGCGTCGATTCCGAGTTCGAGGACATACTGGCGGACGTGAGGGCTCAAGCGCGCGTTCTCGGACGGACGCGCGGCGCAGGGTTCGCCGAGGGATTCGTCCCGCTGCACGAGCGGGCGTCCGAGTTCCTCGACTGATACCGACCGCATCTTTTCATCGTGAAGGAAAACGAGACGACGGTGAGTCTCGCCGCCGGGACGGACCCCGAGTACGAATCCAAACTGACAGGTCATGAGTGTGAAAGACACACATACCATTACAGAAATATGGTCGTAATGGGATACAGGTGAAACGAGGGGGGAGGGGGCTGTGGAGGCGGACAAAAAACCGTACGGAAGTCGGCCCCGTCGCACGAATCGAGGCCGACGGCCGGGACGACATCCCTCGAAATTCCAAAATTCAACGGTCGATTTCCCCGACGAATTTATGAGGAAGTAGCCGCAGTACTGTGTCATGACACGGCGTGACAGCCCACCGGAGAACGCGGACGCCCTCGACGGAGTGT
>NZ_JBAWAC010000136.1:0-2007 GCF_049589095.1 Haladaptatus sp.
CTCGATGAAATCTCGATTCCGACGCTCATCGCGCACGGAACCGCGGACCGCGTGCTTCCGGTCGAAAACGGGGACCTGCTCGCGGAACTGCTTCCGAACGCCGAACTCGAACTGATCGACGGCGGCCCACACCTCTTCTTCATCGAACAGGCCGATGCGGTAAACGAACGACTCCGTACTTTCATCGACGATGCCTGATCACTCCACACGACCGTACGACTGGGTCGGCGCGTGGAGCAAAAAACGGGCGCAACTCTCACCCGAACGGGTCGGGTTGGTGGACGCCACGACGGGCCAGCGCTACACCTATCGGGAACTCGACCGCCGGGCGAACCGAACCGCTCGTCTGCTCCGCGAGCACGGGGTCGAAAATGGGGAACGTGTCGCCGCTATCTCCCGAAACCGGCCGGAGCTCATCGACTGTTTCTTCGGCACGGGGAAGACCGGCGGCGTACTCGCGCCGCTCTCACACCGCCTCGCGGCGGGCGAACTGGTCCAGATGCTGAACGACGTGGACCCGGAACTGCTCGTCGTGGAGGAACCGTTTTCGACCCTCGCGGGCGACGTGCTCGCACACGACGACCGCGAGTTCGAGAGTTCGGTACTCCGTCTACCGACAAGCGATTCGGACTCGTTCGGCGAGTCCGAATCGCAGGTTTTGGAGGCCAAATCGTGGAATTCGGCGCTTCCGGCGGACGACTCGCCGGTCGAGACGGCGTCGCTGTCGATGGACGACCCGCACCTCTTCCTGCATACGGGCGGTTCGACGGGGGTCCCGAAGGAGACGGTCATCACGCACGGTTCCATCGTTTGGAACTCGTTCAACACGATCACGGCGTGGGGGCTTCGCCCGGAGGACGTGACGCCGATGGTGTTCCCGCTGTTCCACACTGGCGGGTGGAACGTGCTGACGGTTCCACTGTTCCACCTCGGCGCGCTGGTCGTCATCGCCCGCGAGTTCGACCCCGAATCCGTCCTCCGGATGGTCGAATCCGAGGGTGCGACGGTTCTCGTCGCGGTGCCCGCCGTCCTGCGGATGATGTGCCGTCACGATGAGTGGGAGGATACCGACCTCTCGACGCTCCGCTTTGCCAAGAGCGGCGGCGGCCCGTGTCGCCATTCCGTGATGGAAGCGTGGTGGGACCGCGGCGTCGAACTCTCGCAGGGCTACGGCCTCACGGAGTGTGGCCCGAACAACTTCACCCTGCCCGACGGGTGGCCCCACGAGAAATCCGACAGCGTGGGCGTCCCGGCGATGCACGTCGATGCCCGCGTCGTGGATGACGACGGCGAACCCCTCACCGGCGAAATCGGAGAACTCGAACTCGCCTCGCCCCACGCCGCCGACCGCTACTGGAAGAATTCCGAGGAGAGTGCGGAGACGTTCGGAACCAGCATGGAAGACGAGCGGAGTGAGTCTTCCGGCGACTGGGTTTCGACGGGAGACCTCGCGCGCGTGGACGACGAGGGGTACGTCTACATCGAAGGCCGGAAGAAGAACATGTACGTCAGCGGCGGCGAGAACGTCTATCCCGCCGAAATCGAGGACGTCATCGCCGACCATCCGAAGGTCGAGGAGGTCGTCGTCATCGGCGTCCCCGACGAGAAGTGGGGACAGGTCGGGAAGGCCGTCGTTCAGGGAGACGAGTCGCTCACGCTTTCGGACGTGGAGGAATTCCTAGACGGTAAACTCGCCCGGTTCAAGCGCCCGCGCCATCTCGCGTTCGTCGATGAAATGCCGATGTCCGGACCGTCGAAGATCGATAGGGAAGCGGTGAAAACGGAGTTCGGTGAGGCTGAGTAACCGTCGCCTTTCTGCGGCGGGATAGGCAGAAACACTCCGATTCGTTGTTTAAACCGGGCAAGCGAGGAGTTGGAGACGCGGCTGGTCGTGGAGGGTGCCGACAGAAACGAACTCGAACACGGATTGCAGGCGCTCCGCGAACACGACAACATGCACGGCTGTTCGCTGCTGTCGAAGCGGGACAACGTCGCGCACATCCGTAC
>NZ_JBAWAC010000137.1:0-9578 GCF_049589095.1 Haladaptatus sp.
GTCAGGGACGACCCCGGTCGTCCCTGACGGCTCCCTGTAAAACGTTCATCAAAAGCGCTCCTCACCCCTCTCCGGGGGTTCGTCGGCCCGGAAAATCTCCGATTTTCCGGTGTCTCAAAATCGCCGCGCGAAGTTGATGGCTCGAAAGACCGCAGGTCTTTCGGTGGAGATGCTAGCGACTGGCGGTTGTGTCGGTTGCTGTTTTTGACGTCTGTGTAGACGGCCTACCGCGAAACTATGGTAGTCCTCACGCGCCCGGAACGACGTGCGTCACGCCGACCGTCTCCAACACCATCCAGACGAGAAACAGACAGTAGAACGCGAGCAGTCCCCACGATTCCGTTTTCGAGAGCGTTAGCTCGGTGCGAAGGAAGCCGAAGACGACGACGGTGGCGAACGTGAGAAAACCCATCAGCGGGACGGCGACGGAGAAATCGATATCCGCCGACCCGGCCACGAGCACGCCCGCCGGAACCGCGATGAGCAAGTCGAAGACGTTGCTCCCGAGGACGTTGGCGAGGCTGGTCACGCCGTCGTTCTCCTTCGCGGCGCGGACGCTCACGAGCGTATCGGGGAGACTCGTCCCGGCGGCGACCACGGTGAGTCCCCAGATGAAATCCGGCGTGTCGAACAACCCACCGAACCCGAGGGCGGCTTGAACCAACCACTCGACCGCGACGGCGATGAGGACGAGGCTGGCGAGGAGCGCCATCCACTCCCGAAGCGGCGAAATGCCGTCGGTCGATGCCTCCGCGTCGTAATCCTGTGTGTCCTGCCACTGCGTGAAGATGTAGACTGCATACAGCCCGACGGGGAGGAGCGCGAGCGGTCGCGTGACCGTCCCGCCGAGGCGCATGTCGGCGACGGGGTGATAGATGACCGCCAGCGAGAACGTGATCATCACCACCGAGACGGCGATCATGTAGAACTGTGCTTCCTTGTAGACGACCGAGCGGTCGGCCTCGACGCCGTCCGCGAAGATGCCAGCCAACGCCGGGATGACGAGTAGGTTGAAAATCGCCGACCCGACGATGGCGCTCACGCCCAGATCGAACGCGCCGTGGACGTACGTCGAGACGACCGTACTCGAAAGCTCCGGAAAACTCGACCCGACGGCGACGACGATGGCCCCTTGGACGACCGGTGGGAGGCCGTAGTACGCCGAAAGCCGCTTGCTCGCCCGTTCCAGCATGTCGCTCGCCTTCCAGACGACCGCCGCCCCGACCAGCGCGAGCAGGACGAACCACCCGAATCCGGAGACCATACGCTCCGTTTTGCGTGAGACCTCTTAAAATCGAACAGTCGAACGAGGAACCGAATTCAGTCGAGTTTTTCGGCCGCGTCGCGCTCGATGAGCGGCCCGGCGTTCTGGGTCGGGAGCGCGACCACGTCCTCGCTCGAAAGTTCGTATTCGCGCTCGTCGACGCCGAGAATCGAACCGACGTCCTGCGTGATGCGGACCATGGTCCGGTCGTCCGAGAGGTCGGGTTCCGATTCCTCTGCAGGTTCCGGTTCGGATTTCGACTCCGGTTCGGATGCGCTCGTTTCCGGTGCATTCGAGAGGTTATCGGGCCGTGCATCCGCGCTATCCGGTGCGACCGTTGTGCTCCCATCGGCTTCCGTCGCCGTCGGTTCGGGTTCCCGAGCGCTCGGTGCGGGCGACGCCGGTTCGGACTCACCCGACTCGTCGTCGCCCGTGATCGCTGCCGCTTCGGCGCTCGGGCGGTCGTCGGAAGCAGATTCTGGGTCCGATTTCGACGTCGGTTCGGGGTTCGTTCGGGACGCACGTTGATTTTGGGTCCCGGTCCCGGATTCGGTCGACGATTCGGTAGGCGCGGAATCCTCGCCCGACAGCACTTCGAGGACAGTCGTCTTGTTCGACTCGATCCGTCCCACGAGATCCGAAAACAACACCTGCTCCTCGCTGGTCAGTCCTTCCTCGTCGGCCGGAATCCCGGCCGCGGCGAGGCTCGCACGTTTGACGACCTTGCCGACGCGGCGCTCGTACACCGCCTCGACGACCTCCTCGGCGGTCTGTATTTCGTCGGTCAGCCGATTGACTTCGTCGGAATCGAACGGGTCGCTCGCCCGTTCGGCGGCCCGCTCGCGCTCCTCGCGAAGACCACGGATGTACTCGCCGACGTCACCGTAAAACGACTCGCGCAGATGCTGTAAGCTATCCTTCGAACGCTCCTTACTCTGCACACTGCGGAGTTCGTCGAGATTCATTCTTTCCCCTTTTCTGCCCGGTCACGCACCATAAGAAAGATGGCGACGTATTCGGGAATCGATATATTGCCCGCCGGGAGCCTAAAGCTTTCGCCCCGGAGCGAAAGTTGTGTCTCCGACGGCAGTTCGACCATCACCTCGTCGGCCGTGAACGTCTCCGGAATCGCGTCCCGAAGCGGATCGAAGTCCGTCAGTTCGTCGCGGGGAATCCGTTTGACCGCCAAGCCACTGCCGCCGTGGAGGCTCCCCGGCAGGCGAATGAGTCGGTGGGTGTCGGTCGTGACGGGTTCGTCCACCGCCGCGCTTTCGGCCGCGAACACCTCGTCCACAAGGATCCGCGCCAACTGGTAGAAGGCGGGGTGAACGTCCACGTTGCCGCCCTCGATCTCACGGCGGTTGTTCTTCGCGGCGTTGTACGCGCCCCGTGCCTTTCCGGAGCCGATGCCATCGTACTCCTGCAATCGGTCGAGCGCATCGGCTTCGTCCATCGAGAGGAGTTCGTCGACGAACGTACAGACGTGTTCGTGAACCCGGCCACCCCATCCGCCCTCGGTCGGGAGGGTTCGCTTTTGGGTCGGGTTTTTCAGGCCGAGTCCGGCGACCGTTTCGGTCTGCACCAACGATTCGAACTCGATTTCGTTCGCCATCACGTAATCGACGACCTCGCGCCGTCCCTCGCGGTCCAATCCTTTGACGTGCTCGTCCCGGACGTGAACGTGATATCCTCGACCACCGGAAAAGACGACCGTCAGGTCCTCGAATCCGAAGTCCCCTTCGAGGATGTCGAGCAGGTCGAGCAGTTCGTCCTTACACCGCGCGAGCATCTCGGCGTAGGACGTTTCCTCGGTGACGCCCGGCAGGTGGTCGGCGTCCAAGTCGAAGACGAGGTCCGCACTCCGCCAGCGCTTTGCCTCCATCGTCCCCGCGCCGGGGTCGTGATAGCGCCCGGCGGAGAAGTAGACGTGGCGCGGACGTTCGCGTTCGAGAAAGCCGCCGAGGGTGCCCAAATCGAGCAGGGAGTTGTGCCGAACCATGGTCGTGCCGGACCCGGCAGTCCATGGGATGTAGCCCCACTCGCGTTCGTCGGCATCCGGCGGGAGTTCCGGCGCTACCGCTCGGTAGTGATCACGGAACCGGCCTCGCAGATACGCTCGCGTCCGCTCTTCCATCGTACGTTCATGAAACACCCACCCGATTAAAGCGTTGTTTCTTTGGATGGAGCAGTTGCTTTTGGATGGTGTTCGACGATCCGTATTCGTTACAACGCGCGGCCTCTAGTTACGCATGAAATCCGAGAGACGCTTGGCGATACTCTCCTCCTCTCCCAAGCGGAGGTAGTAGGCGTCGCCGCCGTCCTCGTAATAGTTGTCGATACGACGCTCGACGGCGAAGCCGAGGTGGCGGTAGAAGTCGAGCGCGTTCTCGTTCGTCGTTCGGGCGTGGCAGGTGACGGACGCGTGGTTGTCTGCGACTTTGGCGACGAGTCGCTGGCCGAATCCCTCACCACGGAACTCGGGTTCGACCGCGAGAAAGAGTATGTAGCCGTCGCGTCGCGCCGCCGCAAACCCAACCAACTGGTCGCCCTCGTCGTCCTCGGTGACGTAACAGTAAACGGTCGAGCGTCGATACGCGTCCGTGAAAAACCCACGTCGTTGCTTCAGCACGCCCTCCTCCTGCCGGATTCGTTCCTTCAGCTGCCACGCCTCCCCGACGTAGCGATTGTCGCCCGGCCCGACGACGCGCGTGTCGATATTCACACTCACTCTGTGGCAGTAATAGGCAAACAAATATAATTCCACCGGCATACAAATCCAGCGGGCGTGCGGAGTGACAACGCTGAAACTGACAGCGACCGAAGGGTACACGATGGGCTACGAACTCCGCGATCACACCGCAGATGTCGGCGTCGAAGCGGCCGGTGCCACACTCTCGGCCGCCTTCGCGGCCACCGCGGACGGCATGGCTGCCGCTATGCTGGACGAAGACGAAATTCCAGCGACGGGAGAGCGGTTCGACATCGAGATACGCGCCGAAAACCGGGAAGCGCTCCTCTTCGATTACTTGGACGAACTCATCTACCAGCGCGACGTTCGGGAGGTTCTCCCGGTCGATAACGATGTCACCATCGGTGGCGACGGAAACGGAAAATGGGAACTCACCGGCAGCGCACGCGGCGTCCCGCTCGCCGGACTCGGCGCACGGGAAATCAAAGCCGTCACCTACTCCGAAATGGCGATCGAGGAGACCGACGACGGCTGGCGCGCCTACGTCGTCTTCGACGTGTAGAAAGCGGGGGTCGGTTTCGTGTTCGAACGCGGGATGGTGGGGTTCGGTAATTGCTCTCCCGGAAAAACCGGATATCCCTCTTCGTAACGAGCGGGTGAGATTCTTCCAAACCTCATTCCGGAAGTCACACCCACTAAGAGAACCGGAATACCAACTCACGATCGATGTCCCCATCACGGTCCCCGAAATAGCTTCGGCGGTCGCCCCCGAACATCCTACGTATGAATACGTACACCGCGGGGGACATCACGCTCGAACAGGTGGAGGAGTACGTTTGGGAGATTCCACAGGGAGAAGGGATGGGGACGCCCGCGCGCGTCCTCGCCAGCGAGGAACTGCTCGCCGAAATAGCGGAGGACGAGACGCTCCAGCAGTTGCAGAACGCGACCAGTCTACCGGGAGTGGTGAAGTACGCGGTCTGCATGCCGGACGGACACCAAGGGTACGGCTTTCCGGTGGGTGGTGTCGCCGGAATCGACGCGGAAAACGGCTGTATCTCGCCGGGGGCGGTCGGCTACGACATCAACTGCGGCGTCAGGATGATGCGGACGAACCTGACGGCCGAGGACGTGCGGGGCCACGAGGAGGAACTCGTGGGGGAACTGTTCGACGCGATTCCGTCCGGATTGGGCGGCGGTGGCGTCATGGAGGCGGGAATCGACACGGTAAACGAGGTGCTGGACCGCGGCCTGGCGTGGGCGCTGGAGGAGGGCTACGCGACGGACGCCGACCTCGCACACTGCGAGGACGAGGGGGTTCGAGAGGAGAGCGACCCGGCAGCCGTCTCTGAGAAGGCAAAAAATCGCGGGAAAAACCAGTTGGGTAGTCTGGGCAGCGGCAACCACTTCCTCGAAGTCCAACGCGTGGCAGACGTGTTCCGTGACGACGTTGCGGAGGCGTACGGACTGTCCGAGGGCCAGATCGTCGTTCTCATCCACTGCGGCAGTCGGGGGTTGGGTCACCAGGTCTGTACGGATTACCTGCGAAAGATCGAGCGAACGCACTCCGACCTGCTGTCGCGGCTTCCGGACAAGGAACTCGCCGCGGCACCGGCCGGAAGCCGACTCGCCGAGGAGTACTACGCGGCCATGGGTGCGGCCATCAACTTCGCGTGGGTGAACCGCCAACTGGTCATGCACCGGACGCGGGAGGTGTTCGAGGACGTGTTCGACCGCCCGTGGCAAGCGATGGACATGGAATTGCTGTACGACGTGGCCCACAACATCGCCAAGAAGGAGACACACGTCGTGGGGGTTGGGCCGGAGGGCCAACCAGTGGGAGACGACGAAGCCGTCGACCGCGAGGAGCGAGAACTGTTCGTCCACCGGAAGGGCGCGACCCGGGCGTTTCCGGCGGGACATCCCGAGGTACCGGGCGCGTATCTCGACGTCGGTCAACCCGTCATCATCCCCGGCAGTATGGGGACAGGAAGCTACGTGCTCCGAGGCGGCGAGGCGTCGATGGAACGTAGTTTCGGCTCGACCGCACACGGTGCGGGCCGGGTGATGAGTCGCACGCAGGCCAAACGGGAGTACTGGGGCGAAGACGTTCGCGAGGAGTTGGCGGGAGAGCAAATCTTCGTCAAAGCCCAAAGCGGTGCGACGGTCGCCGAGGAAGCGCCGGGCGTCTACAAGGACGTGAACGAAGTCGTTCGGGTGTCCGACGCGCTCGGAATCGGCGACAAAGTCGCACGGACCGTACCAGTCTGCAACATCAAGGGGTGATTCGACCGGTATAATGCCACCCATCGAGTGATAGTTTCAATACTCCTTTCACCAATCAAAAGATATTGATAGCCAGGAAGACAATAGTGTTGACATATGCGACGACGAGCGTTGCTGGGCACGTTGGGGACGAGTGTGACGGCAGGCTGTTTGGGGAATATTCTCCACGATACACGGGTATCCCGATTTACGATCGACAATGACTCCGTTCCCGAGAAGTTCCCTGCCACGCTCTCGGCGGACCTACGCTCCGAACCCACGGCGGAACATCCGGCACGAATCCGCGTTCGGTTCGAATACACGGGCGACGAGCCCCGGTCGTTTCGGTTCAGCTACCCCGCCCCGTTCGCGGACACCCTCGGCATCGCGGCCGACGGCTCGAAACTCGTTCTCAAATACGAGGCCGATCCGGGGGACCATCACGACGGGTGTTGGTGGTCGAAGACGATTTACGGAGGGACTGCAACCGAGAATCGGCGGTTCGACCCCGACGAGGGGGCACACGTCGAGTGGTCGGTGCTGACCCACGAAGCGATGGAGTCCTGTTATCCGTCGGGAAGCTATCGGTTCGAGGACGAGTACACCGTCGCGGGGAGGACGTACGAATGGGGGGTTCACCTCAACGTGCACGAGTGAGAACGGGATCCGTGTCCACTACGTCCGAAAGTCGAAATTCGGAGCGTCTTCGGGGCGGAGCGGCACCTGTGGGTCGAGTTCCTCCCCGTTTTCGTATCGGATGAAGTTGAGGTAGTACAGTTCGCCACAGCCATCGCCGTCGGTTTCGCTCGCTCCACAGACGATTTCGACGCCGTCCGTGTCCTCGAAGTCGTCGTAGGCGTTGGTGTACTTCCATCCGTCCAGCGGGTCGGCAGTCACCGATTTGTCGGCCAGATTGGCTCGGCGTTCGAGCGTCGCAATCGCACCGCAGTGGGGGCAGTAGTATCGAACGGGAACGGTCATGGGAATCGGTTAGCGTCCGGCGAATGTAAACCGTTCTCCCAATTTAGTTGTCAACTTCGACCCTGGTGAAAGCGAACGTCGTTGTGGGCGGGCGGAACCCCCTCCAAACGTCATCACTGCCGACTCGGGACGATCGTCAAACCGAGGTCGGGAACGACCATCGATCGCAGACCCGGAACGACCGTCAACCGCAGACCCAGAACAATCTTGTAGCCCGACGAACTTCGTTAGGTCATGATAGACGAGACAGTCGAGGAGATACAGGAGATGCAAACACACAGCTCCTCGACCGTCGCGGTCAAGGCAGCGAGGGCGCTCTCGGACCTCAACGACCGCGATTTCGAGACGGTCGAGGAGTTCGAGCGTGCGCTCGACCACAACAGCAGCGTGCTCCGCCGGGCGAACCCCTCCCACGCGTCGCTCGTCACGACCCAACGTGCGATCGTGACGATGGTCACGGAGTCGGACAACGAGTCGGTCGAACAGGCAAAGGAGAACATGCAAGCGGCCATCGACAGCGTCGTCGAACAGGTCATGACCGCCAAGCGCCGTGCCGCCGAGAACGCCGCGCCGCTGTTCAAGGACGGCATGACGCTGCTGACGCACGATTACTCCTCCACCGTGCTGGAAGCCGTCGAAACCGCCGTGGCGAACGGTGCGTACCTCGACGTGTACGTCATGGAAGCCCGCCCACGCTATCTCGGACGGAAGACCGCCCGCGTGCTCGGCGAAGTCGACCAAGTGGACGTGACACTCATCATCGACAGCGCCGCCGGTCACTACCTGCCGGAGTGTGACCGCGTGTTCACCGGCATGGACTGCATCGTGGACGAAACCCTCTACAACCGCGTCGGGACCTTCCCGCTCGTCGCCACCGCGAACGAAGTCGGAGTCCCGGTCACTTCCGTCGGGTCCAGCGCGAAGATCGTTGGCGAGGCGTTCCGCTTCGAGAACGACTTTCGCTCCGGCAGCGAGGTCATCCGGGAACCGGCCGAGGGCTTCGCGGTCGCCAACCCGGCCTACGACGCTACCCCGACCAACCTCCTCAGCTCCGTCGTCACCGACGAGGGGACGTGGGAGTACTGAACTGGAAAACGAATCCTATTCGACGGCGACCCACTCGCCGCTCTCGTCGCTTCGCTCGATAGCGTCCAGCACCTTCTGAATCTCCAGCCCATCGTCGAAGTTCGGACGGTACTCCTCTCCTGATTCCACTGCTGTGAGGAACTCGTAGTCCTCGTGGACGAACGTGTGTTCCCAGCCGATGACGTGGCCAGGCGGCCACCAGTGGTCGATGTACGGGTCGGACTCGTCGGTCACGAGAACCGTCTCGTAGCCGCGGTCGTCGCCGCGCAGGACTTCCAGTTCGTTGAGCCGTTCGAGCGAGAACTTCAGGCTGCCCTCCGAACCGTGAATCTCGATGGAGTGGTCGTTCTTGTGCCCGTCGGCGAACCGCGAGGCCTCGAACGTCGCCATGACGTTTCCTTCCAGTTCGGCCTGCGCGGAGTAGGCGTCGTCCACCGTGACGGGTTTGGTCTCGCTTCCGTCTTCGGTGGGACGCTCGTCAACGAACGTCCGAAGGTGGCCGGACACGCGCTCCACGTCGCCAACGAGGAAACGCGCGAGGTCGATAGTGTGCGCGCCGAGATCGCCGAGCGCGCCGCTCCCCGCCAGTTCCTCGTCGTTGCGCCACGACCACGGCGCGTCGGGGTCCACCAGCCAATCCTGCAGGTAGCGCCCGCGGAACTGGTGAATCTCGCCGAGTTCGCCGTCCTCGATGAGTTCCTTCGCGTACTGAATCGCCGGGATGTACCGATAGTTGAACGCCGTAGCGGTGGGTACGCCCGCCGCTTCCGCGGCGTCGGCCATCCGCTCCGCGTTCGCGAGGTCCGCCGCGAGCGGCTTTTCACAGAGGACGGGAACGCCCGCCTCCAGCGCCGCGATGGACGGTTCCGCGTGGACGAAATTCGGCCCGAGGTTGTAGAAAACGTCCACCTCGTCGATCACTTCCTTCCAATCCGTACTCGTGTGTTCGAATCCCAGTCGCTCGGCGGCCTCCGCGAGCGCCTCCTCGTTCCGGCCGATGAGCGTGTGGCGTTCGATGTCCGGTGCGTCCGGGAAAAACATTGGCAGTCGCGCCATGGCGTTGGCGTGAGCCTTCCCCATGAATCGATACCCCAACACACCGATTTTCAGTGTCATGATCGGGTTTCAATTCTGCGGGAAGGGGCTTAGTGTTTGATGGCTAGGGCAAGGATGGACGATGGAATAAGGAGGAGTGAAATCGTGAAGTCAACGAGATACTATAAAGTACTATTCTCTACTGAATAGTACTGAAAGACACTACAACGTAGAGAGCGATTTCAGAGTCGTGGTTTT
>NZ_JBAWAC010000138.1:0-4976 GCF_049589095.1 Haladaptatus sp.
CCATTGTCCTTCCCGCTACGTACGACAACCGCTCACGACGAACCTCACAGCGGGACGTTTTCGGAGACGAATTCCCGGTCCTCCCGCTCGATGCCGAGCAGGTAGAGCACCCCGGCGAAGACGCCGAGGCCGACGACGCCGCCGACCACACCCTGTGCGAGCGCGGCCGCGGTCGTCGGGAGGTGTGCCGAGAGCGGTCCGCCGACGGCGGCCTTCACGCCGAGCATGGAGACCGCGGACAGGACGCCCGCGATTATCGGCTTGGCGTACTTTCGTGAGTACGGGAAGAGACCGACGAAGTGCCACACCTCGACGACGCGGAGTGTGTTGACCGAGATGATGACCGTCGCCGTGGCGATGGCGGCCCCGATGAGGCCGAACTGCTGGATGAAGACGTAGTTGAGAACCACGTTGCAGACCCCCAGAATCCACTGGTTCGCGAGGGCCAGATACTGGTTGTCGGTCATCATCAGCACGTAACCGCTCGGGCCGACGCTGGCGTTCGCCAGTTGCGCGACGACGAGCAGGAACAGAATCGCTTCCCCCTGCGTGAACGCGTTACCGTACAGGAGGAGCAGTTGGTGGGCGAAGACTACTGCGCCGACCGCCGGAAATAGCGCCATCGTGAACGTCCAGCGCGTGACCCGTCGATACAGCGATTCGAGGTCGTCCATCTTCCCGTTGCTGTACAGTCGGGAGGCGATGGGGGGAAACAGTTGGCTGAACGCGCTCAGCGGCAGAATGAGCAGTCCGGCCAGTACGGCGGCGGCCCGGTAGATTCCCGCGGCGTCCGACATCGACGTGACGAAGATGCCGATCATGATGATATCGACGCGGTTCGAGAGGACGTACCCGGCCTGATTCAGCGTCAACGGCAGCGAGAAGTTGTAGAACTCCTTGATTTCGCCTTTCGACGCCCGGAACGACGGCACGAGGTCGGTCTTCGACCACACGAGCCACGCCGCCGCGGCGAAGACGAGAATCGTGGCGACGACCGTCGCTGCCGTCACGCCGACGAGTTCGTACCCGAGGAGCAGCGCGACACCGACGAGGGCGAACCGCACTACCGGCGTCAGGACGTTCATGATGAACACCTGATACTCCGGAAGTTCGAGGCTCTTGAAGACGCTCTTGATACAACTCGTGAGCGTGAAAAACGGCACGATGACGGCGAGGACTCGAAGCACGTCGGTCAGGTACGGCCGAAAGGACTCGGCCGCGATTCCCGTGATGACTGGTGCCCCGATGTAGAGCCCCAGGCCGACGGCACAACCGGCGATCAGCGACGTGAGATACGCCAGTCCGACCATCCGCCGCCGTTTCCTCGGTTCGTCCTCGTACTGGGGGACGAACTTCAGGATGGACTGGTCGGTGCCGAGGTTTGCCAGCACCTCCACGAACTGGATGACGACGAACCCGAAGGTGTAGACGCTGAACATGACAGCGTTTCCACCAGTAGTGAGCCCACGTGCCAGCACGATGCTCAACAGAAACCGAAGCCCGCTGTCGAGCCCTTTCCCGACCATGAAGAAGGACGCGCCACGGGAGACCGATTTCAGTGGTGAGTATGAGTCCGAGGAGTCGTCAGCCATTGGCGTCTGCTGTTGGTATCCGACCGTCGGTGGTTATTTCTTGTGTTTCGTCGGTCCGGCGTCGAACCGTCGGTGTCCCTCTCCTCGGAGGGATGCGGGATCCACTCACAGATATCCCAGTTCTCGCAGGCGCGACTCGGTCGATGCGTCGATTTCGTCGTCCGATTCGTCCCGGTCTTCGCTTTGGGCCGTCGCTTTCGCCTCGGCGATGGCGTCCGCGAAGAACGGGGATTCGTCGTCCAGTCCGTCCGCTCCATCCTCGTCCGATTCGACCTTCCGCTGCCACGACAGCCGACTCGGGTCGAGTTCGTACTCGGTTCGCGTCCCGAGCGAATCCCAGACCGTCTTTTCCCCTTCCTCGTACGCACAGCGCATCATCCGGTCCCAGTACTCCCGGTTTTCCGGCGGTTCCGGTCCGGCACTCAGCCCGACCAGTTCGGCCGGTATCTCGTCGTGCGAGACGTCGGGCGTCTCGCCGTTCGCAAGCCCGGTGACGAGGCGGCCGAGTTCGAGTTGCGAGACGTATCCGGTTTCCTCCGGCTCGTAGCCCGCTGGCGGGTTGATGATGCAGAGTGGAACGTGCAACAGCCCTTCCGAGAGGCTGCTCTTGTGGTTTGCGAGGTAGTCGTCGGCTTCCTCGGCGTGGTTCTCGCCGTGGTCCGCCGTGACGATGATCGTCGTCTCGCGCCGCGACGAATCGAGAACGTCGTGGATGAACGTCGAGAGGAGTCGGTCCATGTACGCGATCGTCGCACCGTACACCTGCCGACGGATACGCCAGTAGTCCTCGTGCTCGTCTTCCCCGTTCATCAGTTCCCAGACGCCGTACTGTTCCGAGGTCCACGAGTTCGGCACGCCACGAAGTAGCTCCGAGTCGTACACCCGGCACGGCTGAAGCGGCGTGTGCGCGTCCATCAGGTTACAAAAACCGAAGAACGGTTCGTCGGCATCGTCGGCCCGCCGTTTCGTCGCGTCGAGTACCGCCGACCCACCGTTGTCCACCAGTTTCGGGACGGGACCGGTTTTCGTCGTCTGGTGGAGCACACCGTAGGCCGTGTTTTTCAGGCTCTCTATTGGGTGGTCGTCCGCCATCGCCGCCCGAAGGAACTCCGTGTACTTCTCGGAGCCGTCGGTTTCCTGACCGACCTCGTTGAGGCTCGTCGCCTCCGGATAGCGGTGTTTCGGTTCGACAGCGGCGAACTCGTCGAACCACGAATCGAAGCCGTACGTCGGGCTGACGAAGGCGTTGGCGCTCACGCCGAACGTCGTGTACCCGTCCAACTCCGACAGGAACGTCTCGTCGCGGTCGATGGTATCGAACCGGCGGTTGTACGTGTGGACGCCGTGTTTGGAGGGTAGCTCCCCGGTGAACATGCTCGCGTGACTCGGAACCGTCCATGAACTCGCGGCGCGACACCCGGTGAACGTTACGTCCGAGAGTCGTTGGAGACGCTTCGCGTACTCGGCGAAGAAGTCCGCCCGAACGGTATCGAGACAGATCAGGAGGACGTTTCGAGCGCGGGCGGCTGGAGTGGCGTTCGCTGCCATTGCTACCCATCAGGGAGATGGCATGCAAAACGCTATTGGCCAAAAAATTACACGACAGAACGGTTATCCGAATCGTTCATAATAAATAAATTCCCCAGTTTCACCACCTCTACGGACAGTTATCTCGTGTTCCGAACGCATACTTGTGGACAGCTTGATGATTCTCACTGGCGTATCCCCTCCAGGGTGGGTGAAGATGTCACACGTCAGTTCGGATAGTCCTGGGGAACCACACGACGCCGAAACACCATCGTCCCGCGACGACCCTCCGGCACAGATAGACCATCACGGCCACGAGGGGATGTTCCGGCGTCGGTTCTGGGTCTGTCTCGTTCTCTCGGTGCCGGTGCTCTACTTCAGCGAGTTCGTTCAACTGACGCTCGGCTACACCGCGATCAGATTTCCGGGGAGCGAGTGGGTAACGCCGGTTTTCGCCGTAATCGTCTTCGCGTACGGCGGGGTTCCCTTCCTCTCGATGGCGCGGGTCGAGTTCGAAAACCGCCAACCAGCGATGATGATGCTCATCTCGCTCGCCATCACGGTCGCGTTCGTCTACAGCATCGCGGCGGTGTTCGTCCTCCCCGGGACGATGGGCTTCTTCTGGGAACTCGTGACGCTCATCGACGTCATGCTGTTGGGTCACTGGATGGAGATGCGGAGCGTCCGGCAGGCCTCCGGTGCGCTGGACGAACTGGCCCGACTGATGCCGGATACGGCGGAGCGAATCACGGATGACGGAACGACGGACGAGGTTCCGGTCACCGACTTGCAAGTCAGCGACCGAGTGCTCGTCCGACCGGGGGCGAGCATCCCCGCGGACGGCACGGTCGAGGACGGCGAGTCGTCCGCCGACGAAGCCATGATCACCGGCGAGTCGCGCCCGGTGGGGAAACACCCCGGCGACGACGTCATCGGCGGAACGGTCAACAGCGGAGACGGAAGTCTCCGCGTCCGAGTCGGTGCGACCGGCGACGAGACGGCCCTCGCCGGTATCGTGCGACTCGTCGAGGAGGCACAGGGGAGCAAATCCGGAACGCAACTGCTGGCCGACAGGGCCGCCGGGTGGCTGTTCTACGTCGCGCTGGGCGTCGCCGCCGTCACGGCGGTCGCGTGGATTTTCGCCACGGGGTTCGGCCTCGACGTGGTCGAACGCGTCGTCACGGTGTTGGTCATCGCCTGCCCGCACGCGCTCGGGTTGGCGGTCCCGCTCGTTGTCGCCATCACCACCTCGATGGCCGCGACGAATGGCGTCCTCGTCCGCGACCGCACCGCGATGGAGGACTCCAGAAACCTCGATATCGTCATGTTCGACAAGACGGGGACGCTCACGGAAGGAAAGCAGGGCGTCGTCGGCGTCGAGACGGCTGACGGATGGAACGACCGGCGGGCATCGGCCATCGCGGCCGCCGTCGAAGCCGACTCCGAACACCCCATCGCCGAAGCGATCCGTCGCCACGCGAACGACGAGGACGCGTCTCTCCCGACCGCGAGCGACTTCGAGAACATCAAGGGGCGCGGCGTTCGTGCGACCGTCGAGACCCGAGAGACGCTCGTCGGCGGGCCGAACCTGCTCGATTCGCTCGATGCCACCCTCCCCGAGAACATCTCGGACTTCGCCCGAACCGCCGGAAAGAAGGGCCAGACCGTCGTTTATCTCGTCTCTGACGGGAACGTCGTCGCCGGATTCGCGCTGGCGGATGTGGTTCGGGAGGCGAGCAAGCGGACCGTCGATGCGCTCCACGGGATGGGAATCGAAGTCGCCATGCTGACGGGCGACAGCGAGGCCGTCGCCCGTTCCGTGGCCGACGAACTGGGTATCGACACCTACTTCGCCGA
>NZ_JBAWAC010000139.1:0-6596 GCF_049589095.1 Haladaptatus sp.
TCGTGTTCGAACTCGTAGCGCCCGCCGGAGCGATACGACAGATACGCGATGACGACGAACACGAGAAACCCGAAGCCGACGATCGGAAGCGGAGCCCCCGTCCGAACGACGGCCGCAACCGCGAGGAGCGTCGCGGTTAGTAGTCCGAGTGTGATTCCCCACACCCGAACGACTACTGAACTCATTATATAAACAAACACTCTCGGGGAGAATAATAACCGAATCGGTCAGCGACCAATTGAGCGACGAACGCTCGCCGTATGGCGAAGACAGTGCGGTGAGTTATCAACCTCCTCACACACTGTCTTCAGACGTATCATAGCGATTGACGGACATCTGTGTCTCTTTCGAGACAAATTACGATACTATTGATTCCGATCTAAACATACCGATCTGACAGACGCAACTATCTGTTCTCCGGGACGAGTCCGAACATCGCCGTGGAGTGGTGTCTGTAACACGTCTTGATTCATCGGCCATTGTTAGACGAGCGTCAGACATACATCGAGAAAATTCAAAAACACATATATTAATCCTCCAATATATGGATATTATGTTCCGTAGTAGCCCTCCAATAAATTCTCTGGGTCAGCCGATCTGTGGTCGCGCTAATCCCATCGCTGACGAGCCATGCCAATGTGTCGTCCCATTTCCCGGGAGAGCGTGTCCACAACATAGAACGTGAACCGGACACCGAACACATGAACGCACTCGTAACTGGCTCTCGAACGGTCGGTCGATCTATCATCTATTCTCGACAGTGACGCTCGCTCTCGAACCCTTCGACGGGGTCGCGTTCACACGAACCTAGCCGCTCACTTGGCCAGCGAGACCCTCGACGTCACCCAAATCGTTCGGTACCAAGATCAACCGAAGTCGTGGCCGACCGACGTCGATCGGGACCTTCTCCGTATCGATGAGGCCACGGTCTTCGAGCCGTGTCTTCGTCCGCGAGAAGGTCGCTTTGCTCGCGACGCCGGTGTCCTCTCCCCACTTGCTGATGTCGTAGAGGAGGACCTCGTTGTTCGCCGCCACCAACAAAGCGATGGCCACTTCATCCAACTCGTCGTCTTCACCGGGAATCGTATCGACCGAGTCGACGACCATCATGAAGTCCTCTTCGATGTCGTCACCGAAGTCCTCACTGAGCGTTTCTTGGATGCGCGACAGCGGTGGCGTTCGCAGGGAATAGACATCGCCGTCCTCCCAGTCGTCCGAAAACGTCGATTGGACGTTTTCGACCAGATCGCCATCCGTCGAGCGAAGCCCCGTCAACTCCCCATCCAACGTGATGACGGTTACGACCTCGTCATCGCTGACGAGCAACGAACTACGTGCGATATCGCCCGTCGTCCGGAGTTCGAGGGAGTCCTGGTCGATCAAATCCGAAACCTGGCTCGCGAGGATAAAATCGTCCAGCGACGCTTTCAGCACGTCCGGATCGGCAAGTACCTGCATGTGCGGCAGATCACCGTCGAACGAGGCTGCCGTCAACATCACCGTTTGGAAGACGTTCGGTGCGGGATTGACGATGAGTACCGTGTCTGCGTCTTCGAAGAACGAATCGATCATATCGGCGAATTCCTGGTCCATGACTGTTGCATCTGCGGACATACTTTTTCACACGAGTAGTGCTTCCATTGTTCTACGCACATTACTACTCGAAGGTCGTTCCTAAAAATAGGAGATGGAACGGAGTAACTCCATGAATTTCGAGCCGAAAAGCCGTTTTGCCACGAGTTTGTACGAAGTCGAATCGTGTCCGATTCGGAGGAAATCTCGGAGATGCTGGGAAGAACGATACCGCCCGTCCTACCGCCAAACCTCGTGAAATCCGACGGTACGAGCGTGCTTCCCCTCCCGACAAAGGATCGTTCACGTCCGACGTTGTCGATCATTGAACGTATCGATGACCTCTAGTTATGTGCTTCTACCCCGTTATCCTCCCCTTATCACTAACTACGAGGGGAGCGAACGCCCATTCGATGCGTGTCGCAGCTTTCAATGATCTTTCCGGCCCGGATGGCGTCTCGATAATCAACCGACCGATTCCTGAACCGGGACGTCGAGAAGCGGTGGTTTCGGTCGAGGCGTGTTCGATCAACCGTCACGACCTCTGGATTCTCGAAGGCGACTCCGCGATGGTCGATACGGACGATCTGCCGTTCGTCAGCGGTCTCGATGTCGCCGGAACCGTCCGGGACGTTGGCGATGACGTCCCCGATATCGAACCCGGTGACCGCGTTGTACTCTGCCCGAACGAGACGTGCGGGACGTGTCGCTACTGTCGGGAGGGTCCGGAGAACCTCTGTGAGAACTTCTCCCTCTACCACGGCGGCCTCGCTGAGACCGCTCGCGTCCGAGCCGACCGCCTCGTTCCGCTCCCGGATTCCGTGGGTATGGTCGAAGCGGCCGCGCTCCCGACGGCCTACATGACCGCGTATCACATGCTCCGTCGGGTCGAAGCCGGTCCGACCGACGTGGTGTTCATCCCCGGCGTGACTGGCGGTGTCGGCGTCGCTGGCGTGCAACTCGCGGCCGTCCTCGATGCACGGAGCGTCGGGACGTCCTCCTCGCGGGCGAAGCTCGACCGCCTCGAATCGCTCGGTCTCGACCACGCGATCGAGGGAACCGACCCGAACGACATCCGAGATGCGGTCGCCGACATCGGACCCGTCGATGGCGTCCTCAACCACCTCGGCGGCGCGTACACCCAACTCGGCTTGGACGTTCTGCGACGCGGCGGGCGAATGGCGGTCTGTGGGCGGACGGCCGGTGGAACGTCCGAGATCGACATACCTGACCTCTTCCTCGGTCACAAACACATCATCGGCAGTACGATGGGGACACAAGGCGATCTGGAGACGCTCGTCGAACTCGTCGCCGACGGAGCGTTCACACCGGAGATCGACGAAACCTACTCGCTCGAACGAACCAACGCCGCGTTCGCGGCGATGCAGGACCGTGAGAGCGTCGGTAAGCTCGTCGTAACGCCGTAGTCGCGGTTCCGATCTCACCCCCCGTGATGAGAACCGCACGCCGATCGACTCCGAACGACCGTCTCACGGATGCGTATCCGGAAGCCGCTCGACGCGGATAATCGATGCCTACCCCTCACAGCCCGTGCCTACCGGGACGGGCCTTTTCGTAGCCTTCCCGAAACGTGCAGTAGACTCGGTTCGTCATACGACAGGTGATCCTCCCGGTCGTCTATCCGATTAGCTACATCGTGACGAGACCCAAAACCCCGAGACAGTAGAGGGAGAGTACCAGCAGTGAGTCGATTCCCATCCGGAATCGTTGCCGACGCGATCGGACGATGAGGCCGATGCTGTAGATGCTCGTGAGGAGAATTCCGAGGGCGGTGAGATACAGCGTGCTCGGCGGCATCGTGGCGAGTACGGCCCGACCGGAAAGGAGCGAGGCCACGAGGAACAGCGTCGGCAGAAACCCGTTGCCGCCGAAGATGTCGCTGATGGCGAGTTCGCAGTCGCCGAGCCTGATCGCCGCCATCCCCGTCGCGACCTCCGGCAGCGAGGTGACCGCCGCCAACGCTGTCGCTCCGAAGATTGCGCCACTGACCCCCGTCCTGCGTGCGATCAGGTCGCTGGTGCGTTCGAGCACCACGCCACCGACGAGCGTCGCAAGCGCGGCGAGCAGGAAGACGCCCACGACGTACCGCGTCGATTTACCAGCGGCCTTCATTCGCCGATGTTTCTTCCGTTTGGCGGTTCCCCGCGGCGCTTGCTGCCCACCGGGGGCCGCACCCTCCCGCTCCCACGGCAACCCTGTGCGGGCCTTCGCGATGATCCACACGCCGCCGAGCCAGAGGCACACGATCAGTATCTCCGGCGGTGTCACGCGAAACACGAGAAACGCCGATGACAGTTGGCTCCCCATCACCGTCACGGAGAGGACCGCGACCACGACGCTCGCCTCGATGACCAACTGCAGCGACGATGCCCAGTACGTGAGTCCCTTCGACCGTCCGGTACCGAAGACGTCGAACATGACCAGAACGACCGTTTGGATCGCGATTCCGCCGAGAACGTTCCCCACCGCCAAGTCCACGTTGTCGGCGAGCGCGGCACTCACCGTGATGACGAGTTCCGGGAGGTTCGTGACGATTGCGAGTAGGACGAGCCCGCTCAGCGCCTGTCCCAGCTTCCACCGTACCGAAAGGACGTCGGTCGTATCCGAGACGTAGATGCTGGCGAAGTACACGACCGCGGCCGCCCCGAGGAAGACCACCGAGAGAAGCGGAAGAGAGGCGCCTTGCAGCATCCGCTCACTGCCTCGTGATTTCGAGAACCGTCATCAGGTCGGTCCGTGTGACCAAGCCGATGATCTCCCCATAAGGGTCGACCACGAACATGCGGCCGACGTTACTGCGTTGGAACTCCGTCATGAACTCCTCGACGCTCTCGTCGGCGGACACGGTTTCGAGGTCACTGCTCATCACGGATCGGATCGTGTACTCGTCGCGCTTTTCGACCGGAGCGCAAGCGGCGTCGTCCAGGGTGACGATTCCGACCACCTGACCGTCTTCGATCACGGGATAGCCGACGTGGCGCTGGTCCAACATCCGCTCGAACAGCTCCGAGACGGTCGCTTCGGGTTCGACGGTGTCCCAGTCGGCGACCGGAGTCATGATGTCGCTCACCGAGATGTCCTCGACCCCGGATAGCGTTTCTTGGACCACTTCGCTGGTGGCGCTGAGATACACGAAGAAGGCGACACCGATGAGAAAGATGTTGAGCGACAGGAGTCCGACGATACCGAAGACGACCGCCACGCCCTTCCCGACGGTCGCGGCGATTTGCGTCGCACGGGCGTGAGAGCGGGTCCGGGAGAGGAGCGCACGGAGGATCCGCCCGCCGTCCATCGGAAACCCGGGTAACAGGTTGAACAGCGCGAGAACGAAGTTGAGCAGACCGAGATAGGCGACGATGAACCGAACCGCATCGAGACCGGTCGGGACGACCACGAGAGCCCCGTAACAGATCACGCCGAGAACGATACTCACGAGCGGACCGGCGATAGCGACCAGAAACTCCTGACGCCAATCCTCGGGAATCTCTTCGAGGGCGGAAACACCACCCAAAAACCAGAGCGTGATCGAGTCGGTGCCGAACCCGAACCGTCGTGCGACGAGTGAATGACCCAGTTCGTGAAGGATCACGCAGACGAACAACCCGACCGCCGACAGCACTCCGAGTATCCACGGCATCCACCCGCGGACGAGCGTGCCCGTCTCGATCCGAGCGTTCCACAACTGATTGAGGACGTCGGCGAGCGGGGCGATTTGAATGCCGATCAGATACGCGACTAACGGGAGGACGATGAGAAAGCTCAGGTTCAGTTGGATGGGAATCCCGAACAACGACCCGAGACGGATGTTCCTCATCGTTCGATCGGACCGGTGGTGAACGACGGTTTCTCACCGCTTCGGCTGCTCGACACCCGCCGTGCTCGTTTTACAGAGTCGTCACGACGCCCGCAGGCGCTCGTAACGGATAGACGACAGCACCTCATGTACGTGTTCCAAACACCGAACGACTCAATAAGAAACGGTGATCGTTTGCCCCGACGGGTGGCCTCGAAAGACCAGCCTACGGTGCGGTAGGGGGAGTTGGAGAGACGCAGTTCAACTCGACGGGGGTAGTTTCACTGTGGTGCGCGACGAGTGTGGTGACGGGGGAAACATCGTGGGGAACGATCAGTTCGTACGACAGCTTGCGGACGTAGGGAGTGCCAACGTCGATATAGTCGGGGGCAAAAGCGCGAACCTCGGAGAGCTTACCACGCTCAACGTACCCGTACTTCCGGGATTCACGACCACCGCGGCGGGGTACGACCACTACTTGTCGGAAACGGGACTCGAAGAATCGATCGCCGCTCGGCTCGATGGCCTTGACCCGGACGATATCGATACGTTGCAGCGGCGAGGATCGGAGATCCGAGCCGACATCGAATCGGCAACGATACCTGCCGACCTCGAACGGGCAATCGTCGAGGGGTATCGTCTGCTGGGCGAACGACTGGGCGTCGAGAACCCCACCGTCGCCGTTCGGAGTTCCGCGACGGCGGAGGATTTACCGACCGCGTCGTTCGCGGGCCAACAGGAGACGTTTCTCAACGTCTCCGGGGAGACGGAACTGATCGAGGCGATCGAAGGCTGTTATGCGTCGTTGTTCACCGACCGCGCCATCACCTACCGCTTCGACCACGGGTTCGACCACCTCGCGGTCAAACTCGCCTGTATCGTTCAGGCGATGGGCCGGGCGGACATCGGCTGTTCCGGAGTGGCGTTCACCCTCGACCCCAACACGGGATTCGAGAACGCCGTCGTCATCGAGGCGACCTACGGGTTGGGGGAATTACTCGTCCAAGGGCAGGTCGATCCGGACCGATACGTCGCCTTCAAACCGACGAACGGCATCATCGAGCGGGAACTCGGGACGAAAGAACGACGGATGATCAGGCGGGGAAACGACACCGCCATCGAAGCGGTGCCTGACAACGAACGGGATCGCTTGACGCTCACTGACGACCAGGTTACATTGCTCACGACGTACGCGAAACGCATCGAGGAC
>NZ_JBAWAC010000140.1:0-14066 GCF_049589095.1 Haladaptatus sp.
CTCCTCGACGGGGACCGACGGGAACTCCGACAGCGGCAAGGACACCAACGTCGGGATGGTCTACGCGACGGGCGGTCTCGGGGACAACTCGTTCAACGACATGGCGAACAAGGGAATCAAACAGGCGAAACAGGAGTTCGGCGTTCAGTTCCAGAACGCGGAACCCGACTCGCCGAGCGACGTGGAGAACCTCCAGCGGCAGTTCGCCCAGTCCAGCAGCCCGAACTACGACCTCATCTGCTGTATCGGCTACGTCCAGACGAACTCCCTGATCAAGAACGCCGGTCAGTACTCCGACCAGGACTTCATGCTCGTGGACAGCGTGGCGGAGAAGGACAACGGCGACCTCGTGAAGAACGTCGCGAACTACACCTTCAAGGAACAACAGGGCTCGTTCCTCGTCGGTAACCTCGCCGGACAGCTGACCCAGATGGACTTCAGCGCCGGAAAAGGTTCGACGAACCCCGACAAGAAAGTCGTCGGCTTCGTCGGCGGGAAGGAAGTTCCGCTCATCAAGAAGTTCGAGGCAGGCTACAAGGCCGGTGTCGCACGCGCGAGCGAGGACATCGAGGTCAAAACGGCGTACGCCGGTACGTACAGCGACCCGGTTAAGGGGAAAGAAGCGGCGATTTCGATGTACGAGAGCGGTGCGGACATCGTCTACCACGCGGCGGGTGGCACCGGAAACGGTGTGTTCAAAGCCGCGAACCAGAAGGGTCGGTTCGCCATCGGTGTCGACAGCGACCAATCGAAGGCGAAGGGGACGGCGAAGTTCAGCCCCGTCATCCTCGCCAGCATGGTGAAGAAAGTGGACGAGGCGGTTTACCGCTGCACGAAGCACGTCATGAACGGCAATTTCAAGGGCGGCCAAGTCAACACCCTCGGCCTGAAAGATGGCGGCGTCGAAGCCGTGTACGGTGCGGACCTCGGTTCGAAGATTCCACAGGACGTCAAGGACAAAGTGGACGAATCGCGCAAAGCAATCGTCAACGGCGACATCGAAGTCCCGACGAAGCCAAAACAGTAAGCGCAAACCCGCGCGCTTAAACAAGTAGGACGGAAATCCAGAATTAGAATGAGCCGGGCGGTACATCTCGACGGCATTACGAAGCGATTCCCGGGTGTCGTCGCAAACGACAACGTCGATCTGACGATAGAGCCGGGGTCGATTCACGCACTTTTAGGGGAGAACGGTGCCGGGAAGACGACGCTGATGAACGTCCTCTACGGACTGTACGAACCCACCGAGGGGAACGTCGTCATCGACGGCCAACCACGCGAGTTCGATTCGCCGCGTGATGCTATCGACAACGGCATCGGCATGATTCACCAGCACTTCATGCTCGTCGATACCCTCACGATTACGGAAAACATCGTTCTCGGCAACGAACCTCGAAAGTGGGCTGGATTGGCAATGGACCGAGCTCGCGCCGAACACGAGGTGCGAGAACTAAGCGAGCAGTACGGGTTCGACGTGGACCCGAACGCGCTCGTCGAAGACGTGAGCGTCGGCGTGCAACAGCGCGTCGAAATCCTGAAAGCACTGTATCGGGGCGCGGATGTCCTCATCCTCGACGAGCCGACCGCAGTGCTCACGCCACAGGAAATCGAGGAGTTGCTCTCGGTTCTCGACGAACTCACGGCACAGGGCAAGAGCATCATCTTCATCACCCACAAACTCGGCGAGGCGATGCACGCCGCCGACCAGATCACCGTTCTCCGTGATGGGAAGAACGTCGGTTCGGTCGATACCGACACCACGAACCGCGAGGAACTCGCGGAACTCATGGTCGGTCGTGAAGTGCTCCTCGAAACGGACAAGGACCCCGCGGACCCCGGCGACGTGATGCTCAACGTCTCCGGGCTTCGAATCACGGACGAACGTGGCGTCGAACAGGTGTCCGGCGTCGACGTTGTCGCCCGTGAAGGAGAGGTATTCGGCATCGCCGGTGTCGACGGAAACGGCCAATCCGAACTCATCGAGGCAATCACCGGCCTCCGCTCGCCGGACGAAGGCGCGGTTTCGTTCGACGGTCGGGACATTACTGGACTGTCCCGCCGGGAGCGAATCGACGCCGGAATGGCCTACATTCCCGAAGATCGGCAAGTTCGCGGTCTCGTCATGGAGTTCGACCTCGTGGAGAACGGCCTCCTCGGAAGCCAGCATTCGGAGCCGTACTCACACGACGGTCGAATCGACTGGAACGGGACGCGGGTACACGCGGAGGACATCATCGAGGAGTACGACGTGCGACCGCCCGACGCCGACGCGTCGGCGGAGTCGCTTTCGGGCGGGAACCAACAGAAGTTCATCGTCGGTCGGGAGTTCGCTCGTGACCCGTCGCTCGTCGTCGCCGCGCATCCGACGCGTGGTGTGGACGTCGGCAGTATCGAGTTCATCCACGACCGATTGCTCGAATTGCGCGCAGAAGGGAAAGCAATTCTCCTCGTCTCCTCGAAACTCGACGAAGTGCAGCAGCTCTCGGACCGACTCGCAGTCATGTACGAAGGAACCATCATGGACGTCGTTGACCCGGACCACGTAACCGAAGAGGAACTCGGCCTGCTGATGGCGGGCGAGCATCCGGATGACACACCCAGTCTCCGAGGTGAAGTCCAGTGAGTTCGTGGCGGGACCAAGCCGAAAAGGGCCTCACTCGACTCACGGAAACGTCGGCGGTCGAACGGATTCTCATCAGCCTCGCCGCGCTCGTCATGTCGATCATCGTCGGCGGGTTCGTCATCCTCATCTCGGGGTGGGTCGCGACCTGTTCCGATCCGTTCCTCGCACAGCAAGTCCTCATCACGATTCCGGGAACGGGCGGCTGGGGGGTCCAGTTCCCGATTCCGGGGTCGTTCTGTTACAACCCGATCCAGGTGTACAAGTACCTCTTCGTGGGATCGTTCGCCAACCCACAGACGTCCACTTTGTTCCCGCCGGATTTCGTCCTCGACAAGTTCAGCCTCGCGGTGACGCTGCGCCAGACGAGCGTCCTCCTGCTCGCCGGACTGGCCGCCGCCATCGCGTTCCGAGCGGGGATGTTCAACATCGGAACGCAAGGACAACTCGTCCTCGGTGGGCTCGGCTCCGCGTTGTCGGTGCTGTGGGTCGCCCCACACGTTCCCGGCGGACTCGTGGGAAGCATCATCCTCATCCCGCTCGGGTTGCTAGCCGGAGCGGTCGTCGGTGGTATTTACGGTGCGATACCGGGAGCGATGAAGGCGTACGCGGATGCGAACGAGGTCATCACGACCATCATGCTCAACTTCATCGCCACTGGTATCGCGTTCGTCCTCGTCTCGGAGTACTTCAAGAATCCGGCGAGTCAGACCGTCGAAACGCGTCCGATGCCGTCGGCGGCGGTGCTGTCACCCATCGTCTTCCCGAGCCAGGCGTCGTTCTCCATCCTCGTCCTCATCGGCGCGCTCGCCCTCGCGGGCGGGGCCTACCTGCTCCTCCACCGAACGGCGTTCGGGTACGACCTCAGGACGAGCGGCGTCCAACCGGAGGCCGCGGAGTACGGTGGCGTGGACGCGAAGCGAACGATGGTATCGAGCATGGCACTCTCCGGTGCCGTCGCCGGAATCGCGGGGACGGTGTACGT
The DNA here is from genome assembly GCF_049589095.1 of Haladaptatus sp. NCBI lineage: Archaea > Methanobacteriati > Methanobacteriota > Halobacteria > Halobacteriales > Haladaptataceae > Haladaptatus > Haladaptatus sp. The sequence goes on from NZ_JBAWAC010000140.1 coordinate 3,606, forward strand.
CCTGATGATTCTGGGAAGGTGGCAACAGGGCGTTCCGTCCTACGGTTTCGACGGTATCACGGTGACGATTCTGGCGGGTAACAACCCGCTCGGTATCCCGCTGGCAGCACTCCTGTTCGGGATGCTGAAAAGCGGAAGCCTCGCCATCGACTTCGGACTCGGCGTGCCGAAACAGCTCGTCGGCGTCCTGCGCGGGCTCATCATCCTGTTCGTCGCCATGCCGGAGTTCTTCCGGATGATCGGCAAACGGGTGACGACCCCGAGTTCGTCGGGTGCGGTCGCCGCGGATGGCGGTACGACCGTCGAAGGAGGTGAGAACGATGAATAGACGCGTTCGGCTAACCATCTGGTCCGTCGTCGTCGCGGCGATCATCGGCGTCGTCGGGTTCCTGTTCCCGAACAGCGTCGTCGGCAAGATAGTCGGCACGATCAACGGGAGCTATGCGAGTGCGGCACTCCGCGCGACGGTACCGATCGGATTCGCCGCACTCGGTGGTATCTTCGCCGAGAAAAGCGGCGTCATCAACATCGGACTCGAAGGGCACCTCATCATCTCGGCGTTCACCGGGGTTGCGGTCGCCAACGCGCTCGCCGGACCGGCAGGCGCGACACAGACGACCCTCTGGCTCGGCTTCTTCGCCGCGGTCATCGCGAGCGGACTGCTCGCACTCCTGTTCGCCGTCGTCTGCATCGAGTTCAAGGCTGACCAGATCATCGCCGGACTCGCGGTGTGGCTCATCGCGCTGGGTCTCGCACCGTTCGCGAGCAAGATCCTGTGGGGCGGAATCAACAGTCCGAGCGTCGGCACGATAACGAACTGGCGTATCCCGATTCTCGCGAAGATTCCGGTCATCGGTCCGGTGCTCTTCAACGCGAACCCGACGGTGTACATGCTCCTCATCGCCGTTCCGCTGACGTGGGGGGTCCTGAACAAGACGGCGTTCGGTCAGTGGGTGAAAGCCAGCGGGGAGAACCCGATGGCACTCGACACGGTCGGGGTGGACGTTCATCGCGTCCGCTACGCGAGCGTCCTCATCTCGGGACTCCTCGCCGGAATCGGCGGTGCGGGACTCTCGCTCGGGCAGGCAGGGCTGTTCAACGGCAGCGGTACTACGATGGTCAACGGCCGTGGCTGGATCGGCATCACCGCCTACCTGTTCGGGAACTACAACCCGTTCGGCGCGTTCGGCGCGTCGTTCCTCTTCGCCAGCCTCGATGCGCTTCAGTTGCGACTCCAGCAGGTCGGGTTCAACGTGCCACGCGAACTCATCGGAATCATCCCGTACGTGACGGTCATCATCGTGTTGGTGTTCGTCGGACACACGCGAACCCCGGACGCCGCAGGCGAGCACTACGAATCCGGCGAAGAGTAAGGCGCACGGGGGCGGACGGTCGTTCGCCAATATCGTTTTTCGGTCGATTTCGGTCCCAGTTCGTTTTCCCGATTCGTTCGACGCGAGGAGCGGTTGCTGTGGGTGTTTCCGGAAGGTCGCGGATAACAGGGTTTGAACGACCGCGAGCGAAACGAGCAGTCCGTGAAACACGGCGGTTCTGGTTCCGTGATGATATATGAACGTTCGGGAAAACGGGGGAGAAAAATCGTACGGACGCGGAGCGTCCGCCGCGTCTTCGCGCGCCGACCGCTCTCTCCACTTCTCTCACAATTCGTGTTTTCGCGTCTTATTTGAACCGTCGTCACGCATCCGTCGTATGGACGAACTCGTCGAGCAGGCACGCGAGATTCAGGACCGTGCACACGTCCCGTACTCGGAATATCCGGTCGGGGCGGCGCTCAGAACCGCGGACGGAACCATCTACGTCGGTTGTAACATCGAAAACGCGAACTTCAGCAACTCGCTTCATGCGGAGGAAGTCGCGTTCGCCGAGGCGATAAAGTCGGGACACCGGGAGTTCGACCGTCTCGCGGTGAGTTCCGCGCGCAAGGACGGCGTGACGCCGTGCGGGATGTGCCGCCAGACGCTTTCGGAGTTCTGCGACGACGACCTCGTGGTCGTTTGCGACCACGGCGACGACGTTCGGGAGTACACCCTCGGTGAACTGTTGCCGGACACGATCACCGAGGAGATGCTGGACTGATCGTCGTCCGTCGCCCGAAACGCGAAGCACCTATTTTTGCGGCGGCGAACGTGGATGGTATGGATGATAGCGAAGACCCGAACGCGGAGGTACAGTACCACATCGAAGTCGGCGAGGACGACGTTGCGAACGCGGTTCTCCTGCCCGGCAATCCGGAACGCGTCGAGAAAATAACGCAGTTCTGGGACTCGGCGGACGAGAAGGCGTTCCACCGCGAGTACCGAACCGTGACGGGAACGTACGACGACGCGCCCATCAGCGTCACTTCGACCGGCATCGGCAGTCCGTCGGCCGCGATTGCGGTCGAGGAACTGGCGCGAATCGGTGCGGACACGTTCATCCGCGTCGGGTCCTGTGGAGCGATCCAACCCGAGATGAACGTCGGCGACCTCGTCATCACGACCGGTGGGGTTCGACAGGAAGGGACGAGCGACGAGTACGTTCGGGAGGATTACCCGGCGGTCGCTGATTACGAAGTCGTCGCAGCGCTGGTCGCCGCGGCGGAACGACTGGATTATGACTACCACACCGGCATCACGATGAGCGCCGACAGCTTCTACGCGGGACAGGGTCGTCCCGGGTTCGAGGGCTTCCTCGCGGAGGGAGGCGACGAACTCGTGTCCCATCTGCGGGACGCGAACGTGAAAAACATCGAGATGGAAGCGAGCGCTATTCTGACGATCGCGAACGTCTACGGCCTCCGAGCGGGGGCAATCTGTTCGGTGTACGCGAACCGCGAGACCGGCGAGTTCAGAACCGAAGGCGAACATCGGGCCGCCGAAACGGCCAGCCTCGCGGTGAAGCTACTCGCACGGATGGACGAAGTGAAAGCGGAGGCGGGTGTGGACCGCTGGCACCCGGGTCTCTCGCTCGACTAGCTCGTTTTCCCGACCTGGTGTTCGATAACCGTCCCATTGACGCGGTAGATTGCCACCGACCCGGAGCGATACACTCGGTGGATTCCGGGGAAGCGTTCGAACGATGTCTGACCGTAGCGCTCCCGCTCGCTCGGGCCGTAGTATATGTATTCGACGTCGTATCGTTCGAGTAGCTTCGCACGGGTTTTCCACGTCGTGGTCGGGGAGAAGATCAACGCGACGTCGTTCTTTCGAGCCAGGTAGGCATCGCTCCCGCGATAAATCTGCTCTTGATACCAGCCGACGATGGTCGGAACGCCGGTGAGCGATGACGCTGGACTCCCCCAGACGTAGGGCTTTCCGGGTGCGGACGCGATGTGCGGGCGTCCCTTTCTCGCGTCGAGCCATTCGATCGCTCCGGCTTCGCCGGGGTGGAACGTTTGGACGAACGCCAACCCGTCGAGCGTCGGGTCATCCGCTCGATGGATCGGGTTGTCCGTCGTCACGTGCTCCCCCAGGGAGAACACGCCGTACACGGATGCGACCAGTACGAGAAGCGTCGCACAGACCGCGGTCGCCTGTCGCCCTCCTCGTGAGGTTTGGCTTCGAGGTACCGTCTCGGCCCGAGTGGCCGTCTCGGCTGGAATCGCGGCCGCTACCAACCGTGTCAGTGCGACGCCCGCGGCGACACCCCAGAGGACCCACAGTTGCATGTACACCTTGAACACCGTGTTGAACCGTCCGGAAATGGCGTTGTCGCGCACGTAGACGAATTCGACGAGCAGGACGAGTCCCGCACCGGCCACCAACAGTACCGTCTCGAATCCGAGGTCGGCGTCCGAACGGAGGAGCAACCATCCACCGACGAGAAGCGGGGCAACCAACAGCAGCGCCGCGGCCCCTGCTTTCCAACTCAGGAGACCCAACAGAAGACCGAAGATTACCACGAGCGCCGTATCCCTGTCCTTCCATCGGGCATTCATTCCGAGATACAGCGCGAACAGACAGAGGAAGATGCCGTGGACGATGAGCAACTCGACGGCGTTGCTCCGGTCGGGCAGAAAGCCGAGACCACGTGCGCCTGCGGCCCCGAGCAGCACGTTGAGGATGAACGGGGCCGCCCACACGAAGGCGAGACCGCCGACGGCGACGACGATGAGCAGCGAAACCGTGGTCCTGATGAGTTCGTCGGCCAGCCGCGACCGTTCGCCGATTTGGAGCAGTCGCTCGCCGTGTGGAACGAGCGTCGCCGGATGTCCTTCGGCGAACACGAGCGAAAGCCAGACGACACCGAGTGCGGTCGGAAAGCTCCAGAAACTGACGGTGCTGATAAAGCCGACGACGGGTGGAAGCGCGACGAAGACGAGGAGACGTCGCCATTTGGTGTCGGAACGATATATCGCATAGCCGAGCGCCGCGACGAACAACAGGAACGGCTGTCCCATCATGTGGGCGTGAAGGTCCCCGTTCAGATACGCGAAGAAGGGGAACTCGTTTATCGTCCCGACCATGACGCGGCTGGCGTCCCAGTAGTGGAAATCGGTCGGTGAGATGGGAATCGCCGACGGGTCCATCTCCAGCGGTTTCGCGATCGCTTTCAGCAACCACTGTGGGAAGCTTCCCGCAACCAGACGCAAGGGGGTGTAAACGTTCCCGGCGAAGCCGACGAAGAACCCGGCAGCGATACCGGCGAAGCGTCGAGGTATCCCCTGCCTGTCGGCGATCGCACTCGCCAGTCCGTAGGCGGACGTGATGAGCATACCGTAAAAGCCGGAGAGGGCGAGGTTGTAGCTGTAGCGGGGGAGCGTCCCCGTGAGTTTCGTCAGAATCGCGGCGATGAGATGGCCGCCGTAGTAGTACTGAATCGATTTCCCTGCAAACCACATGTCCTCGGGCGGGAGCTTCGGAGTTCGCATGAGTGACTGCAGCACGCCGAAATCGAGGAACTTCTCGCCCCCGGTCGCGATGATGGCCGGGTCGATGGCCCGGACCACGACGAGAAAACAGAACGCGACCGTGAAAACGACCATCGCTTCAGTGTACCCCCCCAAATCGAGTTCGAGGTCGTACCGCGTCAACGCCATCGAGAGGGCGGCGAGAACGACGACCGCGACGACGATGGTGGCGTTCGTAAACGAGAACTGGCCGAGCCAATACGTGATGACCGTCACCACGACGAGGCTCGCCGGAAGCGCGAACGTCGCCCCACGGTCGGGAAACGTCCGAAACAGTGCCGCTGCAATGGGAAGCCCGGCCAGCGCGAGGGCGTAATAGATGACCAGCCAGAACGCAACGAGCACGAACTCCATCTGGGTCATTCGGAGCACCGCAGTGATATACTTCTTGTGGTTGTGTAGTGCAATAGACATATTTTTTTGTCGTATACGATCGCGGCACAAACCCACACACGGCGGCCGAATCACAACCCTTAACCACTGGACGGCAGTATGAACTGATAGCGGGATGGGATAGCCAGGAGATTCCGGCGGGCTCATAACCCGCAGATCGGTAGTTCAAATCTACCTCCCGCTATTTTCCCTTTACTTCACCTCTCAAGCGGCGAGCTGAGCCTCGTCGCGGTCATTTGGCTGGATAAACCTTCGGAGTAGATTTGAATCAGGGAGTGTAGCGAAGCGGAACGACCGTGGTTCAAATCTACCGCCTGCTGTTTTCACACGATTCGTCTTTCATCGGTCGGTTCCCCCTTTCCCTCAAAATCGGCCGGTGCCATCCGACTTATTCCCTTTGCACCGGTAGAACTGTGCATGCCATCCGCACTGTTCGTGGTGAGCGAAGAAGGATATTGGGGAGAGGAGTGTATCGAACCGCTGCAAACGCTGGATGAGGCGGGTGTCGAGATAACGGTCACGACGCCGAGCGGGGGAAAACCCGTGGTCGATGATCGATCCATCGACCCCGAGAACGTCGGCGAAGAAACCGCAGAGCGTGTTCGGGAAGCCGACGAAACGGACCCGCGACTGCAGGATCCGGTTCCGCTAGCGACGACGAGTGTCGAGGAATACGATGCCGTCGTCTTCCCCGGTGGTCACGGGACGGAGTGGGACATAAACCAGGACAAGCACGCACGAAAGCTGCTCCGTAATGCGGTCGAAACGGGCGATACGAAAGCACTCGTCGTCTGTCACGCCGTTGGCTTGTTGGCGTTCACTCGTGACAGTGACGGGGGCTTCATCGCGGACGGACGGGACGTCACTGGGTTCCCGAACGAGTGGGAGGAGGGAATCGTCGATGACGACGACTGCATGCCGGACGGCCGGAAACTACCGTACTGGGTCGAGGACGAAGTGAAAGCGGCGGGTGGAACGTGGGACGCCGAACTCGACGCCGAAACCAGCGTACGAACCGACGGTGATCTACTTACCGCACGCGGACCGGGGTCGTCGCATGACGCGGCGACGACGCTTCTCTCCGCGCTCGGGATCGAGTGATCCGGATCCGAAGCGGGTAATTTATAGTTGATTCGTTCCCAGTTGACACGAGATGCTAGGGACGCGCGGCGTGTTGGCGGTGGTGGCAGGGGTAGTCATGATAATTGCCATCCCCGTTCTCCGCTCCGGACGTCGGTCAACGGGGCTGTGGTTACTGACTATCGCATTTTCCATCGCCACCCTCTGGTCCGCTCTCAGTCTCGCATGGACCCGGGATCATTCCGGGATGCTTTCGTTCCAATCGTATTTTATGCTAGCGACGACCGCAGTTGCTGGGACGATCTATTATGGGATGCTTGCCAGGGAAGTGAGTGCTGAACATTAATTTCCGTATTCCAATGGTCGAATACGATTGAAACTCTTTACTGGTTTTATTACGTGAATTGCTTCTATGAAGCCTGAAAGACTAAATGCTTATTCTAATCAGTAACTTTAAATACATCTTCTACAAGTCTTTGGTATGCCACGGCGACGCAACCGAAGTGGTGCAGATGATAGCCGACGGAAGTTTCTGAAGGCGAGTGGGGCCGGTGCTGTTGCTCTCTCCCTTGCGGGTTGTTCCGGTAACAGTGGAGACAGCAAAGGGACTTCTTCCGACACGTCGACAGGTAATGGGGAAACCGAAACGACGAAAGAACCGAGTCAGAATACCCTTTCTCCGGACGATATCGAACCGGGTGGAACGCTCCGGTACGGGATGGATACCGCACCGGACAGTCCGAACATTATGCTGGCGGGCAGCGTGTATTCTGCGGTTGCGCTGGACCCCGTGTACGATTATGGTGTCGCACAGGACCCGGTCACGTTCGAAATGAAACCGGAGGTTTTCACCGATTGGACCCTGAAGAATGCGGACAAGGACAAACCGGATGTTTACGTCAAAGCCCGAAAAGACGGCTTGAAATGGAACGACGGTGAGGAATTCAAGATGGAGGACATCCTGTTCTCCTACCAGTTCCAGCTCGACAACAAGCCCGGTCAGTGGTCCGTCTGGAACTACTTCGACAAGATCGAGGAAGCGAAAAACGACTGGGACTTCCACATCAAACTGTCCCAGCAGGTTGGGACGTGGGACTCGGACGTCGTCGGCGGTGCTCCCATCATTCCCAAACACAAGTGGGAGGGTGTCGATTACAAGAACTACGACCCGACGAAGGCGAATGACGAGGGTCCAGTCGGAACCGGGCCGGGTAAACTGGTCAAATGGAACGCGGACACGTCGATGCAGATCAAGTTCCGCCGCGATTACATCGAGAACGAGTACGCGCTCAACAAGCTCGACTGGAAGAAGGAGAGCAAGACGCTCATTCACGGCGGTCCGTTCCTCGACGGCGTGAACTTCAAGGTGTACGGTGGAACGTCGGCGATGACGCAGGCCTTCCTGCACGACGAAATCGACACGCACTACGGCAGCTTGGAGTCCTCGAAGATTCCGAAAGTCAAGAAGATGGACGGCGCCGGTCTCGTCAAGGGGTACGACAGCGGATTTTCGTACTGTGGTTTCAACTGCCGTCGCTCGCCGCTCGATGACGTTGCCCTCCGGCAGGCGATGGCGTTCATGTTCGATGACTACTACTGGACGACCCAGCTGCACGGCGGATACGTCCTCAAAGGCGACTACGCCCAGTCGCCGGGGTACAAAGGTGTGCGTCCCGAGACCGTGTACGGTGGCAAACTGCTTGAAGACCCCCGCACCAACGCGTTCGACTTCCGTGCGGAGAAAGGTAAGAAGCCGGACGTCGAAGGTGTTCGCAAGTTCCTGACGGACGGAAAAGTCATCGACGGATCGAAAGGCACGTTCGTCGGGAAGAAGTTCCCTGGCTCGTTCTCGGGCGTCAAAGCGAGCCAGTCGAAGGCGAAGTACAAGTACACGTTCGGTCCGGTCAAATCGGACGTTCTCAAGAAATCGGATGCCGACGTGACGAAGGAGATTCGGGTCGACGGCAAGACCATCACGGAGATGATGGGCGACGGTGGCATTACCCTCCTCATCGACCCGCCAGGAGAACAGCCCAAGATTGCGAAAGGGATCAACCGCTGGAAGAACAACTTGCATCAACTCGGTATCCCGGCCCACACCGAGTCGATCTCGTTCAACACCATGACGGGTAAGGTGTACCAAAAGGAGGACTTCGACGTGTATCCGATGGGCTGGGGTGGAACCAGCGCATACGGAACGTCGCTTCACTCGTTCTTCTATTCCGGAAATTCGGGAGACGACACCGACAAGTTCGCCTACAATTCCACCGGGTACGGTGTGGCGGGCGGAAGCGCAGACAAGCTTCTCGAAAAGGCGTACAAGGAGACCGACCCCGACAAGCGGTCCAAGAAGTACGCGAAGGCGATGGAAAAGATCTATCTCGACATGCCGTACATGGTCCAGTCCTACGACAAATACCGCTGGCCGGTCAACTCGAAGAAGTTCGGCGGGTTCGTGAAGAACATCGTCGACCCGGGCTATGCGAACTGGGACGCGGAGTACAGCAGCATCTACCTGAAAGAGAACCTGAAGCAGTAATCGCGTCTTCGAGCCCTTCCGAGTGGGTTTTTCGCGGTATGGCAGGGGAAATCGGTGGTTGAATTTACTACGTGATCGATACGAAAATCATCACATTGATAATGAAGGTATTCCATGAATGACATGGATACACACAAATAAACGATATGGTAAACAGTATGTCGAAATCAACGGACGGTAGAGTATGACAAAGATCAGCACCCGCTATCTCGCGAAGCGATTGGTCGTTTCATATCTGACGCTACTCGTCATCATGACGATCATATTCTTGCTCATTCACAGCATGCCCGGGTCGATCATTTCGAGTATGATCACTCCGAAGATGAAACCGGCGCAAATCGAGCGCATCAGACAACAGTGGGGGCTGAACCAACCGCTGTGGAAACAGTACCTACACTACATGGTCAACTATCAGACGGGTAACTTCGGTCGGTCGCCGACGAAGCACGTCGCTGTCTGGGACGTCATTATCCGACGCTTCCCGCGAACGATCATCCTGTTCGGTGCTGGGTTCATCATCGCGTACACTATCGGCCCACTCATCGGAATGTATCTGGGCTGGTGGCGAGGGTCGAACAAGGACAAGACCATCTACACGTCCGGTCTCTTCATGTACTCGATGCCCGCGTTCTGGATCGCGTGGCTGTTCATCTGGGTGTTCAACTACAAACTGAAACTGCTAAAAAGCGCGTACATGGTCGATCAATTCGGAGTCCCGGATTGGACGCCGTTCTTGGCGATGTCGAACATCCTCTCTCACATCGCGTTACCGCTCTTCAGCATCGCGTTCGTCGGATGGGTCGGTTCCATGCTCGTCATGCGACCGTCGATGAACAACGTCACCGGGGAGGACTACGTGTTCCTCGCGCGAGCGAAGGGGCTCAGCGAACGTACCGTGATGATGAAACACGCGGCGCGGAACGCATTGATTCCGGTCGCGACGCAGGCTATCGTCGGCCTCGCGTTCCTCGTGGACGGGAGCGTCATCATCGAACAGGTGTTCAGTTGGCCCGGTATCGGGAAGCTGCTGGTGAGTGCAGTGCAAGGAAGGGACTACCCGATTGCACAGGCGGCGTTCTTCATGACCGCGATACTCATCATCTCCATGCGACTGCTGACGGACGTCGCATACACCTTCCTCGACCCGCGAATCAAGTTTGGAGGGGACTAACGAATGTCAACACAATCCGAAAACGCTTCAACGACAAGTACGCTCAAAGAGCAGTGGAAACCGCGAATCGAACGATTTCGACGGGGGTGGAGCCGATATACTCAGCACAAGATGGGCGTCATCGGACTCATCATCCTCGTCGTGTACATCCTGTGGGCGCTCTTCCCGTCGGTATTCGCTCCACATTCGCTCGACTGGCGAGCCTTCACGGGGACGGATCAGTACGCTCGCATCTCGCTTCAACAGCAGCAGCAATTACCGTATCCCCCTGTCTTCGGCGATCCGTTTTTCGCACCGTTCGGAACGACCGACGATGGGGTAGGTGTTCTGACACTGTTGATTTACTCGACGAAAACTGCACTGTACATC
>NZ_JBAWAC010000141.1:0-8023 GCF_049589095.1 Haladaptatus sp.
TCGTCACCAACAACTTCTCCGGCGTGCCGCCGCAACTCGTTCCCGTCTCGCTATTCCTCATCACCAGCATGGTGAGTTTCTCCGACGGCAGTTCGTGGTCCACCTACGGCATCATGTTCCCCATCGCGTTCACCACCGGCGCGAACCTCCCGCTCGTCATGGGCGCGGTGTTCAGCGGCGGCATCTTCGGCGACCACAGTTCGCCGATCAGCGACACCACCGTTCTCGCGTCCTCGACCAGCGGCAGCGACCACCTCGTCCACGTCCGGACACAGATACCCTACGCCGTCATCTGTGCGACCATTGCGGCAGTGCTGTTCCTCACCCTCGGGTTCTTCCTCCCCGGGAGCTTCCGCATCTTCCCGTACTGAGACGGGCAACTTTCATTCCTCGTTCCGATCGGTGTACTATGATACCGTCAGAATACGAATATAGTTAGAATTCTAATATAGTTAGAATTCTAATATAGTTAGAATACGAATATAACCAGAATACGAACATCGTCGTGATGTTCGTTACAGGAAGTCGCCGAGTCCGGACTGTCCGTTGCCAGATTCGGGAGCGTCCGTCGGTTCGGGTTCCGCCGCCGACTCTCGCGGTTCGGGGTCCGAACCATCTCCCTTATCCTCGTGCCCGTCCCCGTCCCCCTGCACGGATTCGGCATCGTCCGACACCGAATCCGACGCGAACTCCTCGAAGGCCCCGCCCGAATGTTCGATGGCGAGTTCGTGCTTTCGTTCCTCGGCGTCGGCCACGATTTTCTCGACCTTGTTCGTCGTCTTTCCGCTCCCCGTGACGAAGGAGACGTGCTTTTCCTCCAAATCGTAGCGCGCCGCCATCGTCACGGTCAACTCCCGGTTCTTGCAGTGGTGAGTCATCTCGGCGAGGAACGGGATGACTTCGCGGCGGGCCGTGCTCATGCTGATGCCGCTCTCCTCGGCTATCTTCCGGGCGATGTAATCCCGCGTGTCGCGCTTGCCGCGCGAACTGCCGAGCTTTCTCCAGTAACTCGGCGGGCCGTAGCGCGTCCATCCGCCCTTCGTTCCATTTCTGGCGACGGCCACCCCGGCGGTCATGTTGTCGCCCGCGTAGCGCCAGTATTTGTAGTTCTGCGTGGCCCGCACCCGCCCGAGCCAGCGGTCCGCGTTGGCCATGTAGCCGTAGGCGTCCGCGAGTTCCTGACCCTCGTAATCCTTCGGCAGGTTATCCTCGATCCAGTTCAGCATGTTATCGGGCGTCTCGTCCACGTCGTAGGACGCCTTCAGCGCACCCTCGGCGTCCTGTTTCTTGATCAGGTCGTCGAGGAAGTCGAAGATGCCGCTGGTCGTGTCGCGCTCGCCCGTTACCACGTCCTCGCGCATTAGCCGTCCACCAGTAGTGGCAACCGCTTGCAGGTCGTTCACCGCGGAGCGCAGGTCGCCGCTGTCGTTCTGTGCGATGGCATCGAGCGCGTCGTCGTCGTACTCGATGTCCTCCTGTCGGCAGATGTCCCGTAGCGCGGGGACGATGCTCCGGGCCGACACGTCGCGGAACTCGATGGTTTCACAGGCGTTTCGAAGCGAGTTCGACATGTCGTAGAACTCGTTCGCGATGAGGACGAGCGGTTGGTTCGCCGATTTCACCACGTCCGTGATGGCCCGCGAGCCGCCGCGGTCGGCGTTGTGCGTCAGGTTGTCCGCCTCGTCCATGATGACGATTCGTCGCCCCGACACGCCGCCGGTGAGGGTGCCGCTCTTGGCCGCCTCGCCCGCGATGCGTTTGACGACGTCGCCGGTCCGCTGGTCGCTGGCGTTCAGTTCGATGGTCGGCCAGCCCATGTCGTTCGCCAGCGCGTGGGCCGCCGAAGTCTTCCCGACGCCGGGGCTACCGTGGAGGATGACGGCATCCCCGTGATTCTCCCACGTATCGGCCCATTCCCGCAGTTGGTCACGGGCCTTGTTGTTCCCCCGGACCTCCGAAAGCGTGGTCGGGCGATACTTCTCCGTCCAGTCTACCATTGAGGGAGTGTAGGGATGTAGGCCGTTTAGTGATTGCGGAGCGCGGTCCAATGGAGTCCAGGACTACGGAACCGTCCGCCACACACGACGGTCGAACGACGATACAATCTATCTGAACCATGGTCAATTTGGAACAACTAGATGAATTTGTTTTCAACTAGCTCTCGATGGCCGGAACGAACGCTCGAATCGGACGGTTGCTCACCGACGAACTCGGGGAGTGTTGTGACGCGGACGTCGAACGGGTTCGTGAGATCCGGGACGAGATCGAACGGCGCGTTGTTGAATTGTTCGACGAAGTAACGGCAAAATAACGGCGAGCGGACGAACGGACGGATGGAAGGACCACAGTTTCGAACGGTATTCCGGTAGATTCGCTACAACAACCGTCCTTCGGCGACCGGAATCACTCGGCCCCCGACCTCCACGTCGATGACATCGTCCGCTTTCGACGCGCAGAGGTGGAGGAGCGACGGACGACCCATTTCGATTCCTTGTTCGACTCGAACGTCAATTTCGTCCGCCCCGAAGTATTCGTGTTCGACCAACCACGCCGCCAGACAGCCGTTCGAAGAACCCGTCGCTGGATCCTCCGGAACGCCAGCGTAGTCGGCGAACACCCGCGCGTGAAGGTCGTTTTCCGCCTCGGCTTCCGGCGCGAAGAGGACGATATTGTGGCCGCCGTACGGTTCGATGAACTCCTCGTAGTACGGGTCGTGGTTCGTCTCCGCCCGCCGAACCGCGTCGAGCGACCGAAGTGGGACGACGAGCGTCGGCAAACCGGTCGAAACGATCTGGACGGGGAACGCATCGTCCACGTCGCTCGCTTCGAGACCGAGAACCTTCGCAGCGAGGGAGTGCGGGACGGTCTCCCCGAACGTCGGTGGTACTTGGTTCATCCAGAACAATTCGTTGCCATCCTCGTCGCGCTCGACGTGGACGGGGATTTGCCCGACACCGAGGTTGAGCGTGAGTTCGTCAGGGCGGTCGTCGCGGACGAATTCGCGGACCACGAACGCCGTTCCGAGCGTTGGATGACCGGCGAACGGGATCTCCTCCGCAGGGTCGAAGATACGCACGTCGTACCCGCCGTCCCTCGTTTCCGACGAATCGATGAACGTCGCCTCGGAGAAGTTCGTCTCGCGAGTGATCTCCAGCATCTCGTCTCCGCCCATCGACGCCGTATCGTGGACGACGGCGAGTTGATTGCCCGCGTACTTTTCCTGTGCGAACACGTCCACCACGTGAAATCGGTTACCCGCCATACGTAGCCGTCTCCGCGATGAAAGAAAGCGGTTCCCATCAGTATTCCCCCAGTTCTCGGTGTTCCCTCTGTTCGTTCCACGATCAATGGGTTTCGACCGGCGTGATCATCCACCTTTTTCGACCGGCGTGACCACCCACCTTTTTCGACCAGCGTGACGTATCTCGGTTGCCATGGGGGACATCGAATCCGTCCGAATGGACGACGAAGAGCGGGACGAATTTCTCACCAGTGGGGGAACGGGTGTCATCTCGTTTCCGACGGGTATCGACGAATCGCCGTACTCGATACCGGTGTCGTACGGCTACGACCCAACCGACATCCACTTCTACTTCCGGCTCGCGGTCGAGCAAGGCGGCGAGCGCGACGAAGTCATCGACCGCCCGGTCACGTTCGTCACTTACGACCACACGGACGATGGCTGGCGGAGCGTCGTCGTGAGGGGAGAGTTGGACGAGGTGGCGGAAGCGGACGTCACTTCGGAGGTGGTACAGGGGGTGCAACGGGTCGATATTCCGCTCGTCGACCTGTTCGAACGCGATTCGCGCGAAGTGGCGTTCGAGTTCTTCCACCTCCACCCGACGGAGATAACCAGTCGAAAGGAAGCGACTACGGAGGGATAGAGAACGACGGCAGCCATCGATATCGATAGCTCTGTATGACCGGTTAGAAACTCGAAGCGTGTCCGTCAGGATTCCTGTCGGACCTGAACTGTGCTGTCACTCTCGACGGTTACTCGGTACCCTGCGAACGAAAACGAGAGTTCGAGGTCGGCAGCGTTACTCCTGACAACTGCGTTGAGAGCATCGGGGTCGAGGAAGTCGTACAGCGGTGGCAGTTCGGTTACCTGCACATCCGCTCGATTCGCGACGGCGAGCACGACGCGCTGGCTTATCGGCTCTCCTGAATGCGATCCGTTCGTCGCTTCGTTGGGTGAATTAGTGGTATGCATCGTTGGAAATGACCGACCGAAGTAGCTCGTATCCCGAGCCGGTCGTCGTATCCGTTTCTGAGGAGCGACGCCACCTGACCGCATCGCCTCTCCCGAAAGGTTCGCTAGGGGATATCATTTAGCACATTCATCTCCGTACCCTCGTACGGTTCGAACATGGCAGTGAGCAACTTCCCCAATCCAGTCCAGAGGTGTTGACTGAAAGTCGGCTGTGAGACGTTCATCTTCGCTGCACATTCCGTCGCGGTACTCTCCCGCGGCCACATCAGATACCCTTCGCGTGTCGCGATTTCCACTGCCCGCAACTGCTTGTCGGTCAACTCCGCCGTGAGATGTGCGTTTTGTGCTCGGTTCGAGAGAGCGGGAATGGTCCGCCCGAGCGTCCGTTTGGAGAGGAGTTGAGCGTCCTCGTATCGGTCGAAAAAGCGGTCCACGACTCGCCGGACATCCCCATTTGGCGAGACGTCCGCGACGATACGAGCGTGACCGCTCTTGGCAGTCGCTTCACGCACCACCGCATCGGTGTCTGCCAACGTCGCCGCGACACACGGGTCAGTGACGACGAACTCCATCAGCGTCGTGTTAGGGTGTTCACTCACGACGCGTGCATCGCGCACCGACGGGAGGTCATCGGCGATATGGAGAACCGTCTCGGGTCGTGCACCGTGAACGGTGAAGAATTCGAGCATGTTCCCGTCCTCCCGATGAACCGCACCCTCAGCGACGAGTCCGCAGTCCGCTCGCTCGGACAAAGCGACGAAGAAGCATCGCTCGTCGTGAAACGAGAAAACCAATTCGACGCTTCCCGTCGGTGATCGTTGGTTCACCATCTCATTCCGCTATGAGTTGAACACGATTATGCACTCTGTGTCCTTAGTAAACATCCACCATAGCGTTCGTGTCGCGTTCCCGAAGATCCGTGACAGACAGTAACAGTCTCTCAGTAAACTTTTGTCCGCCTGCTGTCTCGTCAGAGGTATGTTTCCCGAGGAACTCGAAACCGACCGCCTCCGGTTGGAGGCGATCACACACGACCGGGTGGACACCTTCGATCTCTACCGACACACGGCACACGACGCGCCCGATATCGAGGAGATCACCGAACACCTCTCGTGGACGCCGCACACGACGCCGAAGGAGACGAAGGAGTTTATCGATATGTCGGAGAAGAACCGCGCCGAAGCGGCCGGTTCGGAGTACGTCATCCGACCCAAAGAAGGCGAGGACGGCGCGGGAGAAATCGCCGGAACGACCGGACTGAACGTCAAGTGGGAGACGCGAACCGGAAGTCTCGGCCTGTGGCTCCGCAAGCCGTTCTGGGGGCGAGGCTACTCCGGCGAACGCGCGTCGGTGCTGATGGAACTCGCGTTCGACCGCCTCGATCTCGAACTCGTCGCGGTCGAACACCTCGCGGGGAACGAGAAGTCACGCCGCGCCATCGAGAAGTACGTGGAAGCGCATGGCGGGCAGTACGACGGCATCCTCCGGAACCGGCACCCCGACGGCGACGTCGTCCGCGACGCACATCGGTTCACGGTGTCGCGCGAACAGTGGGCCGAGAGTCGAGAGTGACGGATCGTGTCCCATCTCTTTTCCGAACGTCTCGAAACCGAGCGGTTGGTGCTGGAACGGATGTGCCGCGAGAACGTCGATATCGACGAGTTGTACCGGCTCTACTCGCACCGTGACGATATCGAGGAGGAAACGGAATTCCTCTCGTGGGACCCACATTCCACACCGAAGGAGACGTTGGAATTCGTCACGAAAAGCGAGGAGAAGTGGGACGACGCTTCGGACATGAGCTACGTAATCCACCCGAAAGAAGGCGAGGACGGCGGGGGTGAGATTGCCGGAAACTGTGGTCTCCACATTGATTGGAAGAGGCGGACCGGGACGCTCGGTATCTGGCTCCGTAAGCGGTTCTGGGGGCGCGGCTACTCCGGCGAACGTGCTGATGCACTCATCGAAGTCGCGTTCGATCATCTCGATTTGGAACTCGTCGCCGTGACACACGGGGTCGGAAACAAGAAATCTCGGCGCGCCATCGAGAAGTACGTCGGACGGTTCGGTGGGAAACACGACTGCCTGCTTCGAAAATGGGTTCCGATGGACGACGAAGTGAACGACGTCCACCGCTACACCATCACGCGGGAACAGTGGGAAACGAGCCGTGAGGAGGACGAATCGTGACCGAGCGGTTCGACGAGCACGCGATTCGCCACCGCCTGAAATTGAAGAAGGATGCCGGACACAGTTCCCTGTTCGAAAATCGGGATTCCGTGGCGTGTTCGGTCTGTGGTGAACCGTTTTCGGAGGTGTTCGTCACGGAAGAGCGGGGGCACAGTTTTCAACCGACCGGGTCGATGCGTTTCTGCATCCTCCGCGACGACGACCGGACCTGCATGTTCATCCACGAATAATATGTGCCACGAGTAATCCATGCCGGGAGCACGAATCACGGACGGTGATCGAGTCACGCTTCGGACGGTCGAAGAGGAGGACGTTCCGTTCATTCAGCGCGCACTGGCGAACCCCGAACTCCGCTATCCGATGGGGAATCCGGTGATGAATCGGGACGAGGTTTCGAAACTTCACGAGGACGACGGTGCGGACAGGTTCCTCGTCTGCGTGAGTGGGGAGAATGGGGAGAATGGAGAGATTGGGGAGGATGGGAAGGATAGGAAGGGTGGCGAAGCGGACGAAGTGCGGCGAATCGGCCAAGTGAACGTGATGGACGCCGACTACAAACGCCCCGAACTCGGCTACTGGCTCGTTCCGGCGGTACAGGGCAACGGCTACGGGAAGGAGTCCGTCTCGCTCGTTCTCGACTACGTTTTCCGGGAGTACGACACACCCGCCGTGGGTGCGGAGGCGTACGACTTCAACGAGGCGTCCCGCGGCCTGCTCGAATCCCTCGGCTTCGTGGAAGAAGGTCGCCGCCGTCAGTACATGTTCGTGGACGGCGAACACCGCGATATGGTACAGTACGGCCTGCTCCGGGAGGAATGGCGGGACCGCTGGGGTGTGACGGTGGACGAGTGTGACGGTGGAAGGAGATTGGGAAAAAGAGATTGGGAAAAGTTGGGGAACAGAGAGAGCCGAGCGTCCGTCGTGTATCTTTTCAACCCCCCGCTCCTCCCTCCGACCATGTACGAAGTCGAAGTGAAGGTACGAGCCGACCACGCGGCGGTTCGAGAACGGTTGGACGACCTCAATGCCCACTCCGTCGGCGTGGTCACGCAGGAGGACTTCTACTACGACGCGCCCCACCGTGACTTCGCGGAGACGGACGAAGCGCTCCGCATTCGCCGTGAAGCCGACGACGACGATGCGGTGGAGGTCGTGACGTACAAAGGCCCGCTGGTGGAAGAGGAGTCGAAGACGCGCAAGGAACACGAAACCGTCATCGGCAACGGTGACACGGTGGATGAACTGCTCTCGGCGCTCGGATTCGAATCGGCCGCAACCGTCCACAAAGAGCGGGAACGGTACGAACTCGACGGCTACGTCGTCAGCCTCGACGCCGTAACCGGACTCGGGGAGTTCGTAGAAGTCGAGACGGAAACGGACGAGGAGGGAGACATCGAATCCGCCCGTGTGGGTGCCTACGACGTACTTCGCGAGTTAGGGTTGAACCCGGAGGAGCAGATTCGAACGTCGTATCTCGGATTGCTACTCGAAGGAAAGACGGGTGATGAGGAGCGGATGAGGAATGGACGAGGAGCGGACGAGCAATGAATGAACAGCCACTGAGTAGCGAAAACGAAGTGACATGGCGGGTGTAGGGAGGGAAAGTGGAGGGTTGTAGGG
>NZ_JBAWAC010000142.1:0-5888 GCF_049589095.1 Haladaptatus sp.
GGCTACGACCAGCACATGAACCTCGTCATCGAAGACGAAGACACAACCATTATACGCGGCGATAACGTCGTTTCGATTACTCCATGACTGGTGCAGGAACTCCAAGCCAGGGCAAGAAGAACAAAACGACGCACGTGAAATGCCGCCGTTGCGGTGAGAAATCGTATCACGTGAGAAAAGGTGTTTGCTCGTCGTGCGGCTTCGGTAAATCGAGCAAACGACGCAACTACGAGTGGCAGAGTCGAGCCGGCGACAACTAATCGCCTGCTGTTGATTTTCTCCCTCTTAACCCTCACACCGACGAGCCGACGGCTTCGTCTCCCGAATCGGTATTCACGGATGTGCATATTTCTCGCCTGCAGGCTGGGAAATACGGCACGATAACGAGGGTTTTTACTACTGTCCCCCGCTACAGGTAGCCATGTCAAGTGGCCGGGATGGAGACCTCGGCGGACCGACCGAGAAATGTGGCGTCGTCGGCGCGTCACTCGCCGGTCGGGACGCTGCTCGCCCCCTCTACTACTCGCTGTACGCCCTCCAGCATCGCGGGCAGGAGTCGGCAGGCATCGTCACACACGACGGCTTCCAACAACACGACCACGTCTCGATGGGCCTCGTCGGGGACGCCTTCACCGAGGAGGACATCGACGATCTGAAGGGAAGCGCCGGAATCGGTCACGTTCGCTATCCGACCGCTGGAAGCGTGGACAAGAGCTGTGCACAACCCTTCACCGTCTCGTTCAAGAGCGGATCGCTCGCGCTCTCGCACAACGGCAACCTCGTCAACTCCGAAGAGATCCGCGACGAACTCGCGGGGAAGGGCCACGCCTTTACGTCCGACGGTGACACGGAAGTCATCGCCCACGACCTCGCGCGCAACCTCCTCGAAGAGGACCTCGTGCGGGCCGTCAAGCGAACGATGAACCGGATTCACGGCTCCTACTCGCTCGCCATCATGCACGACGAGACGGTGCTCGGCGTTCGCGACCCGGAAGGTAATCGACCACTCGTCATCGGCAAGGTCGATGACGGCTACGTCGTCGCCTCCGAATCGGCGGCCATCGACACCATCGACGGCGAACTCGTCCGCGACGTGCGCCCCGGCGAACTC
The DNA here is from genome assembly GCF_049589095.1 of Haladaptatus sp. Lineage (NCBI taxonomy): Archaea > Methanobacteriati > Methanobacteriota > Halobacteria > Halobacteriales > Haladaptataceae > Haladaptatus > Haladaptatus sp. Next base: position 1,112 of record NZ_JBAWAC010000142.1, read on the forward strand.
GTGGTGCTACAGCCGAACGGTGAGGGCTACGACACCTACCAACTCGTCGAACCGGAAGGAACCGCCCACTGCTTTTTCGAACACGTCTACTTCGCCCGTCCGGACAGCATCATCGACGACAACCTCGTGTACGAGGTGCGCCGCGAATTGGGTCGAAAGCTCTGGGAGGAAAGCGGCATCGAGAGCGACGTGGTGATGCCCGTTCCCGACTCCGGGCGCGCGTTCGCCTCCGGATACGCCGAGGCCGCACAGGAGGACGGGTCGGGCGTCGAGTTCGCGGAAGGACTGATGAAGAATCGCTACGTGGGCCGGACGTTCATCATGCCGACGCAGGACGAACGCGAACGCGCGGTCCGTCTGAAACTCAACCCCATCAAATCGACCGTCGAGGGGCGCACCGTCACCATCATCGACGACAGCATCGTCCGCGGGACCACTTCGACCCAACTCATCCAACTGCTCAAGGACTGCGGGGCCGAGGAGGTCCACATGCGAATCGGCGCGCCGCCCATCGTCGCACCCTGCTACATGGGCATCAACATGGCCACCCGGGAGGAACTCATCGCCTCGGACAAGTCCGTCGAGGAGATACGGGAGACCATCGCCGCCGACAGCCTCGCCTACCTCTCGAAGGAAGCCATCGCCGACGCGCTTTCGGTCTCGCAGACCGACCTCTGTCTCGGCTGTGTCACCGGAAGCTATCCGTACGACATCGACGACGAAGAGACCGACCGCGACGTGAAGCGGCCCGTTATCGAGGGTGCGAGCGACTGACGCCGCTCTAACGATATAGTACGTACTTTTACCGTTCCCGCCGTGTAATTCGTGAATCTATGCCGTCTTCATCCGGCAGAAACGACCATCCGTGTCGTGCGACACGCCCCGCCCGTAGTCGCCGCCGCCGCGGTTGGTTCGGTCACGGGAAGACGAACACCGAGGAGAAGGGTAATTTCGGACGTTTTCTGGACGATATCGTCTACGCGTTCGCGGACGTTTCCGTTCCGCTCGTCCCGTTCCTCTGGTTCGTGATGGTCTCCATTCCCAACCGGTTTTTCGGAGTAAAAACGTCGGCGTTGGTCGCGTGGACGACGATGGTCGTCGAAGTGGCCCTGATTCGTGGCGGGTGGCTCTCTCCGCTGGGGACCGAAACACCGGGTTGGGTGTCGTTGACGCCCTCCCTGTTGCTCCTTCGCTTTCTCTACTTCAACACGGTCCTCGCCGTCGTGGCTTACGGGGGCGGTTCGGTGGCGAAGACGATGGGATTGCCACTGGTGTCCATCGTGGTTTCCGTGGTGTGTGCGGGCATCGGCGTCGGGGTGTTTCCACGATTAGCCGAGTGGTACTGTGACCGCTTTTTCGTTTCCGGAGTTCGTCCAAACGCGTGACACGACGACGCTATTCCTCGTGCAGCAACCGCTCGATCTCCGATTCGGTCAGGACATCGAACAGGGTCGCTCCGTTCTCGTACTCGCGCCACTGCCGTGGCGTGAGGGAGGGGCCACCGCGCGCTTCGAGTCGCTCCGCGAGCAGTTCGTCCAAATCGTCCGGGTCGTATCCCGGTATTGGCATGAACGAGACATACGGGTCGGGAATGGATATATCGTGTGGCTAGTTCAGTTTCGTGTGGCACGTTCGGCGCTAAAACCCACGAATTCGGCGGAATCTTCGAATCAGTACACCACGTACAACAATCCGTAAACGACGACGCCCAACGCGAAGGAGGTGAGCCACAACGACGCCGCGATTCGTCCCACGCGAGGGTGGTTGGTGTTCGGGAGTTCGCTCACGGGATGGGACAGCGCGAGCAACAGTACGTAGTAGAGCAGCGGGATACAGACCATGGCGAGAACCATGTGTATCGCCAGTATCGGCAGGTAGACGAACTGTTTGACGGCTTTCGGCCCGGGGAACTCGGTCGGTCCTTCGAGCGACACCCGGTACAGGTAGAGACCGAGGAAGGCGACGAACAGGACGAGGCCAGTCATCATTCCGGTCCGGTGGCGCAGGAGGTGACCCTGTTGAATCGCGTGCCACGCCGCGCTGATGATGGCGATGGCGGCCACGCTGATTGCGGCGTTGAGGTGAGGAATCGCGGCGAGGAACGAGTCCGGCGCACGCGGAATGGCGTGTTCGGGGACGACACCCAGTACCGCACCGAACACCAGCGCGAGCGAGACGATGCTCAGGAGCGCGGTCAACGTCGGGACGTTGTTTCGGACAGTCGTGTTCACACGCGCGGATTGTGTTCCGGGCGGTATACCAGTTACTTCACGATTTTGTACAATCGGTCACAGTCACAGGCGGGACAGCGTTCGCAGGGAAGGTTGAACGCGCGGGCGCACTCCGGGCAAACGTAGTCCACACGTGTATTTCTCAGCCGGGAGATGAAGCCAATCGACATCAATTCAGAATCGTTGGGACCAATAATTAGCGTATTGGACGTACTCTGTCACGTCTATGCGAACCCATGCCGTTGCTGAGTAAAATGAAAGGCCTTTTATTAGCCCACCATCTACCATTGAGTGCAGACAGACACAGCGGGCGTGGGTAGCCAAGCTAGGCCAACGGCGCAGCGTTGAGGGCGCTGTCCCGTAGGGGTCCGCCGGTTCAAATCCGGTCCCACGCATCGCATGCGCGGCTTTGCCGCGAACACATGAGGCGGTGTAACCGCCGAATACGATGCAGGTGATCTCCTTCGAGGACATCACCCACGCACAATTCCTACCGAAAACAACTTCTCACCAGCCTTGGCTGGTTAGTTTTCTCTCGAAGTATGTCCGGTAGCCCTGGCTGATTCGGTTTCTCGAAACGGAAACTCCCAAAACGTAGCGATAGCCGTCAGAGCCCTTCGTGCGTGGCGATCCTGTCGCGCCACTCGGATGGGATGGGTCGCGGTTCCTCCCCGTTCTCGTCGAACACGACCTGCACGATTTCGGCGGTGGCGGCCGGTTCGCCTCCCGCACGAATCTCCTGTTCCATCGTGACGCTGGTGGTGCCCATGTCCGTGACGCGCATGGCGACGGTCACGTCGTCCTCGGCCGTTATCGACCGGAGATAATCGATTTCGAGATGGGCGATGACGCCGGAGATGTCGGTGGGTGAGATGCCGAGAACGTCCTCGAAGTAATCGACTCGCGACTGTTCGAGGAACGTCACGTAGATGGCGTTGTTGACGTGTCCCATCGTGTCGAGGTCACGATAGCGTACTTCGATGTCCGTCGTGTAGCCGAACTCGTCCATACTCCTCGTAGCGCCAAGCGGGTAAACCGTCTGTCGATTCCGGCCGAACTATCACGTTTTTCGAAGGTTCCGCGATGGGATCCACCCCGCCGTGCCCGCCGAATCGACACACCAGAGCCAACCGTCCCACTCGGTATCCCGTTCACTCACTTCGATTTCGTCGCCCTTCGAAACCGTGATCGGGTCGGAGAACTCGGACTCGTGTGCCTCGATCACTCGATACGTTCCGCTCTCGTCGGGGTTCACGGCTCTATTGTCCACCGTCTCGACGTTGGTCGATGAACTCCTTGGTCCGGCCGAGGAGGACGTACTCCGTCTCCTGTAACTCCGCGACGGAATTCGATCCCGAGACGAACATCGCGGTCGTCAGTTCCGCGCGGAGGTCACCGATCAGGTCGATAACCGCTTCGGACCCACGGCCTGCCGGTTGGAGGAACGGTTTCGCCAGACCGCCCGCCTGTGCGCCTAACGCGATCGCTTTGGCGATATCGAGTCCGGACCTGACGCCGCCACTGGCGACGACACAGGAGTGTGCGTCCGCGGCTTCGACGGTGCTGACGGCGGTCGGAATCCCCCAACTCCGGAACAGGTTCCCGATCTTTGCGTGACGTTCCGCACCGACCGCACTCGCCCGATACGCCTCGACGCCGGACCACGTCGTTCCGCCCTTGCCCGCAACGTCGAGGACGTCGGCACCGGCGTCGGTAAGCCGCTGTGCGGTTGCGTTCGAAATCCCGCTCCCCGTTTCCTTGACGATGACGGGGACGCTCAACTCGGACGCGACCGTTTCGACCTGTTTGAGGCAATCCCTCGCATCGATATCGCCTTCCGGCTGTGCGGCTTCCTGCAGGAAGTTGAGATGAATCGCCATCGCGTCGGCGTCGATCATCTCCACCGCCCGTTCGACACCTTCGACGCCGTACTCCGCAAGCTGTGCCGCACCGATGTTGCCGTAGAGGAACGCATCGGGCGCGACGTCCCGAACGACGGTGAACGACTCCATGAGTGCCTCGTCCTCGGGTTTCTCCAACCCTGCACGTTGACTGCCGACACCCATCGCGATTCCGGTTTCCTGTGCGGCCTGCGCCAACGCTCGATTGATCTTCGTCGTGTTCGGATGGCCGCCGGTCATGCTCTCGATGACGATGGGGGCAGCGAGTTCGTGACCACAGAATTCGATCGACGTGTCGATGTCGTCACGATGAATCTCGGGGAGCGCCTCGTGGATCAACTGCACGTCGGAAAACCCGCTTCCGGGCGTCTCGACGTCCTCTTCGAGTATGATCTCGATGTGATCGTCCTTTCGGTCGGACGTTTCTGGTTCCATGGTGTACTCCTACGGAGAGACCCCCATCAAATACCTGATTCGGATTCTCGTGAGGGTGCTCCAAACTTACCACGGACCGTTTCGGCCCGAAGTCAGGATATTCGATAATCGTTCTCGCATCGGCATCTATATATCTGGTTTAATATTCTACACAAATATGTCCGAGAATTTTGATGAACAGTACCTCATTTGGACGATTATCGGCGTCGC
>NZ_JBAWAC010000143.1:0-4700 GCF_049589095.1 Haladaptatus sp.
GCGCCATGTACACGAAGACGGCGAGATAGCCGTAGTCGGAGACGAACGAGAGAACGGTGTGAGTCACCCAGTCAAACATTCGATCGGATCTAACGTGAGAACGGCTATCAACTTACTGGTAGCGCCAGGGACCCGACGAGTCCGAATCGACGTGCTGTCCCTCCGCGGTTACATTCGCACTCGTGATTAGACTAGCTGAAGACAGTAACGGGAGACAAACGTGAGCGCAGAAACGGAATATAGAACCGAAACAGAATGCGGGCAGTGGATCAAGAATGGACAGCGAGCAGATATTTTCGATGAAAATAACCCTACATTGTATCCCATATTCGTTGTTATATCATGGAATACCTCTTATACACGTTGATTAGATGATGGTCGTATCGAACCACCGTATGGCAGAGACATACTCGCGACGGAAGGCGCTCAGTATCCTCGGTTTGACAGCACTCTCGACGGCAGGAGTTTCGGTTGCCAAGGAAGGCAACGACGGAAACGGTCAACACCAGCAGGGGAACGAAAAGGATGGAAAGGAAAAGGAGCCTCGCAGCCACTTCGACCAACCGGCACTAACTCGGTTCGCGACCGTTCCGCTCGGTGCTGAAGTCACGGGGCTTCGGATGGCACCCGACGGGCAACTCTTCATGAACGTCCAGCACCCGAACGAGGACAATCCGACACCGTACGACGCGAGTGTCGTCGGTGCCGTCGTCGGCATCGACGGAAGTGGACTTCCGACGGACGTTCCGAACCTTCCGGCCGCGTCGACGGACGTCGAGAAGCAAACGACTCGAACCGCAATCGGTCAGCATCAGGTGCTCGCAACTGGGGCACAGAAACTCGGGAACGGTGACCTGCTCGGTGTGCCGAACGATGCCGATGGGAACCCGATGACGGACGAAGCCGAGTCGGACATGAACGCGTTCGTCCCGGCCGGCGAAAACGAGGGATATCTCTTCACGAACTGGGAGGCCCAACCCGGCATGATTTCGCGGATGTTCCTCAGCCGCGACGAGGGCAACACGGAGTGGACTGTCGAGGACGGAAGTATCGAAAACCTCGATGTGCGGGGAATGGAAGGGACGTGGAACAACTGCAACGGGTCGCTCAGTCCGTGGAACACACCGCTGTCCAGTGAGGAGTACGAACCGGACGCGAAAGCGTGGTTCGAGAGCGACGAGAAAACCTACGGCAACGCCGAAAAGACGTTCGAGAGCTACCTCGGCTACTTCGGGAACGCCTACCGCTACGGATTCATCGTGGAGGTAGAGGACCCGACCGGCGATGCGACGCCGACGAAGCGCTTCGCGCTCGGCCGGGCATCCCACGAGGTCGGCGAAGTGCTCGGCGACGAGCGCACCGTCTACCTCACCGACGATTACGAGGGTGGCGTCCTCTACAAGTTCGTCGCCGACGAGGCGGGCGACTTGAGTGCTGGTACGCTCTACGCTGCGAAACTCGAACAGGATGCAACGGATGACGTGACGAAGGCCGGGTTCGACGTGGAATGGGTCGAACTGGCACACGGCGAGGAAGACGAGATCGAGTCGTGGATCAGCGAATACGACGATCAGGACCCGACCGCGGACGGATACGAGGCGAAGTACATCACCGACCACGAGATTCGAGAGTGGGCAAATGGAAACGCCGAAGACGACCGCGTTGCCTTCCTCGAAACGCGAAAAGCCGCCGCCGCGCTCGGCGCAACCAACGAGTGGCAGAAACTCGAAGGCATCAGCGCACCGAGTGACGCCAAGCCGGGAGACAGTATCAACATCGCCTGCTCGAACGTCCACGCGACGATGAGCGACGTGGACGGCGACGTGATGCTCGAAGAGGACACCTACGGCGCGGTCTACAGCGCCCGACTGACTGGAAGCTACGATATCAAACGCATCGAACCGTCGCTGGTCGGCGGCCCCGAAGCGAACGTCGTCGCCCCCGGTGACGACGGCAAAGACGCGAACGGGATGCTCCTGAACACGCTCGCCAACCCGGACAACATCGTCACCTTGGACGACGGCCGCGTTCTCGTCGGCGAGGACGGCGATCACGAGAACAACGTTCTCTGGTTGTTCACACCCGGACAGCGAAGCTGGAAAGGAAACGACGGCCACGGCAACGAGGACGGAAATCACGGCCACGGGAAGGACGACGACAATTCGAAGGTCGAAGGCGACGGAAAGGACGACGGTTGCTAAGTCGGCGACTTCGAGGTTCGATTTTTTCCGAGAGCGGCAAATGACTCGTTCACTCGTCTGCCCTCGGTTATAATCCATACGCGTCAGGCTCTATCTCTTGTACGGCCGGGACACGGCGGAGGAGCGGATGAGTAGCCCAGAAGATCGCCATCGAAAACAATCCGACGGTTACCCCGAGCATCAGTAAGTCGAGTCCGACAATCGTTGCGAGCGCCCCGCCGAGCAGTGAACCGACCGGCTTTGCGACACCGGTGACGCTGTACACGACGGCAGTCACACGTCCGAGGAGGTGGTCGGGAACGAGCGACTGGATCATTGCGATGAGTATCGTGTCCATGACACCGATCGGAACGAACGCGAGACAGACGAGGACCGTCGATAACGGTATCCACTGAACCCGAACCGCGGCGAGCCATGCAACACCGCCCAAGCAGTAGCCGACCGCACCGAGCAGATGTATCGGTAGCCGTTTGAGTTTCGGCGCCGCGAGAGCCCTGACCAACCGTCCAGCGGAGAGGCCGGCGAGGAACATCCCGTACGTCCCTGCCCCGCCGTGTGCTGCCCCGAAAGCGGGAAGTACTGCAATCGTCGCGTAGGCCGCGACACCGGACAGGACGAAGGTGACGAGAATCGGGACGAGAACTGTGGCCCGAATATACCGAATTCCCTCACGCAGTTTCTCGGCGTAATCACCGACTGCCGATGACGATGGCTCGCTGTTCGATCGCTCTGCGGTAGGAACGCGAATATCGGCAAAGACGAGGGCAGCGATGGCAAACGTGGCGGAGTCGATGAGATACAGCGAAACCGCACCGACGAGTGCGATGAGTACGCCACCGACGGCGTTGAAAAGGAAATCCACTCCGCCGTAGGCAAAGGAGAACGCCGAATTCGCATCGACTAACTCGTTCGTTTCGACGATTCGAGGGAGTGCAGCGCTCTCCGCTGGATAGACGATTTCGTTGACCAGCCCGGCAACCGGAATGACGAGAAGCACCGTGGGGACCACAAACCGATCCGTGACGACCGCCAGCGGTACGGCCAGAACGAGAACACATTGAACGAGTTGGGTTCCCAACAGCGTTCGCCGAAGGCTCCATCGGTCGACGAGCGGTCCGGTGAGGACCTGAAACGTCTGCGGAAGGAGGACCAACGCACCCGCGAGACCTGTGTAGAACGTCGAGTCGCTGAGAGAGTAGACGAGCCACATCGCCGCGATGTAGTAGAGACTGTCGCCCGCGTTCGTGATGATTCGACCGAAAAACAGCCGTCGGAACGTCGGGTTTCGGAAGAGCTCTCGCATCAATCGAACCACTCGCAGGGCAGCCATAAATGTAATCCAAGCGATATTTCTGTTGGCGGAGGAACAGAATAGTCGTTCTGTTCAGCAGCCGTCAGAACAGGAGACGCCGAACGTCTCGTCGACGTGGACGGTCAGCGACGACGTATCGACTCGAAAAGTCACGTCCACCCGGAGCGGAGTTCGGTTAACGATGGTCACCCTCTCGGGGGAAAGCTCCGAAAATCTCCAGACGGGTCGCTCTCGGACGACGATAGCGTGTTCGTAGTAGAAATTGGCGACGGTCGGATTTGCGAGCAAAAGCGCGTGATCGAGCGCAAGTCCGGCATCGGCACCGCATCGTTGACACTCGAACGAAACCACCGGTTCGCCACGGGAATGGCTGGTATCTTCGGATTCGGTCGCTGACGTCGAGGCCGTATTCGGCGGATCAGACAGTCGCACCGTCGGTTGCATTCGACCGTTACAGTACGGACAGAAGCCATTGATAGCGTGTCGTGATATCGTTCGGATATACCGGTCCACGACCGCTGGAATCGCGTCGTGGTCGTACCCTGAAAAGACGGACGGTGGTGCTGGGACGTTCCATCCGGATGGACACGAGGAACAGGAGTCACAACCGATGCGGATGGTTTCGCTTTCGTATTCGATTCGCAATCGGTCTCCGCTCGTTTCGCATCGGTCGTTCAATTCGACCGGGTCGAGCGTACCCCGTGCCGTGTATATTCCGGACGCAATCGCACCGCAAACGTGTTTGCCCGCTTGGGTGAGCCGATACGTACCCTCCTCTTCCTCCTTCGTGACGAACCGACCCACGAGCTTCCCGAGATGATAGTTGAACCCGCTCGATTCCCGTTCCTCGGCGGCGGTTCGCAGTTCTGAAAACGTCATTCCGGAATCGTCGCCCTCCCAAAGCGTCTGTAAAATCGTGAGGCGAGTTCCGTCGGTTCGTACGCTACTCCCATCGATACCCACCACGGTTCGAGTGAGTCCAGAGACATATCTGAATACGCATAGTTCGGTATTTCCGTGCGGCACGGATGAGTCTTCCACCTACATGTAGGAATTGTTCGACAATGACAAGTCTGATCGACCATCACAGTAACCATGCCACGAGTTCAGATCGAAATTCCCGACGCACCAACGAACTGGCAGGTAGCGCTCTCGTCGTCCCATCCCGAGGACGAGTTTCGAATTTT
>NZ_JBAWAC010000144.1:0-1876 GCF_049589095.1 Haladaptatus sp.
GTTCGGCCCATTACTTAGATGGACATGTACAGAGGAACTGGGGACGGTCGATGGGAGAACGAGGAGGACGTATTCGTCATCGACTCGCACATCCACTTTTGGGATGCGAGCGAGGAGAACATCATCCACGAAGGAGGCGAGCAGTTCATCCGGTGTTTTTACGATTATCACACCGGATTCACGCCCGCCGAGCGCGAGTGGACGCTGGAGGAGTACCGAAAGTATCCGCAGGAACGAATGCTCGAAGACCTGTTCGGTAACGGTGCCGTGGACATGGGAATCTTCCAACCCACCCATCTGGAGGAGTTCTACGAGGAGGGGTTCAACACGGTGGACACCAACGCGGATTTCGCGGCCGAGAACCCGGAGCGCTTCATCGTCAACGGGCGGTTCGACCCCCGGGAGGGAGAGGAAGGGCTACGCGAACTCGAACGCCAGAAGGAGGAGTACGACATCCAGGGCGTCAAACTCTACACCGCCGAGTGGCTGGACGATTCGATGGGTTGGCGTCTCGACAGCGAGGAAGCCTTCGAGTACCTCGAAAAGTGTGCCGAGTTGGGAATCGAGAACATCCATCCACACAAGGGGCCGACCATTCGGCCGCTGAACAAGGACGCCTTCGACGTGAAGGACGTGGACGACGCCGCGACTTCGTTCACCGAACTCAACTTCGTCGTGGAGCACGTCGGGCTTCCCCGACTGGACGACTTTTGCTGGTTGGCCGCCCAAGAACCGAACGTGTACGGCGGACTCGCGGTGGCCGCCCCAATGGCGCAAAACCGCCCGCGTAAGTTCGGCGAAATCATGGGCGAACTGCTCTACTGGCTCGGCGAGGACCGCCTGCTGTTCGGGAGCGACTACGCGCTGTGGAACCCCGATTGGCTGGTCGAGACCGTGATGAACGCCGAACTCACCGACGACCAGAAGGACGAGTACGGCATCGAACTCACGCCGGAGGTCATGCGGAAGATAATGGGCGAGAACGCCGCTCGACTGTACGACATCGACATCGAGGAGAAGAAAAGACAGTTCCGCGACGACGGCATCACCGACGAGTTCGGCTTGCAAACGCATTACGAAGAGGGTGGCGCGACCGCCGACGACTGACCATGTCGGGGGACAGCTTGGACATCGGAAACGACGAAAGGGCCGTATCGGAGAACCCCGGCGACGTGCCGACGTGCGCGGCGATTCTGTCGGCGCTCGACGGCGTGACCGACCCCGAACTCGACCGTTCGATCGTCGAACTCGAATACATCGACGACATCGAAATCGACGCCGAGGAGGACGGTGCACACGTCGACGTGTCGTTCACCCTCCCGACGGCGTGGTGTTCGCCAGCGTTCGCGTGGATGATGGCGCTCGACGGCCGGGAAGCAGTCGAGGGGCTTTCGGGCGTCGCTCACTGTTCGATGCGACTCCGTGAGCACATGCACGCCCGGGAGGTCACCGTGGGAGTCAACAACGACCACTCCTTCGATGCGACGTTTCCCGACGCCGACGGTGGCATCGCGGAGGTACGCTCGACGCTCGACGCGAAAGCGCGACTCGCACGCCAGTATGACGCGGTCGAAACGCTGTTGGCGGCGGGCGTGACCCACGAACAAATCGCGTTGCTGACCCGCGACGACTGCCGGTTCTTCGACGAGTACGTGGCCGTCGGGGTTCGTGAGGGTGCGGTCGAAGTCGTCGTGGACGTCGAACCGCTCCGGCGGTATCTCGACAAAGCGATTCAAACCGGACGAGTCGCCGAAGATGATCGGCTCTTTCGAACGCCGGAGGGGGACGATATCGACCCGGACGGGGCCGAACTCGTCGGTGATGCCGTCGTCGCGGAACTGTCTTTTCTTCTCCTCGATGTCGATGTCGTACAGTC
>NZ_JBAWAC010000145.1:0-2319 GCF_049589095.1 Haladaptatus sp.
ACCAGGGCGCACTCTGGGGTAGCCACCCGATTCTCGCACTCGACGTGTGGGAGCACTCCTACTACTACGACTACGGTCCGGACCGCGGCGACTTCATCGACAACTTCTTCGAAGTCGCCGATTGGGAGGAACCCGCCGACCGCTACGGGCAGGCCGTCGAACTGTTCGAATAACGCCACCACGACGAACATCCCAGACTACGGTAGGCACTCTCGCCACCGACCCCTTCCGTCGAAGTAGACGGCGGCGAACGGAATTTCTCGGGAGAAGCCGTCTGTTCGAACACGAATCGGACGGGACCCCCACCGTCTCAGCGCACGAACTCCGACCGAAGAACGTCGGTGACGAGTTTTATTTCCGCTTTCTGGAGGTGCTCCGAAGCCGTGTTCGGCGCACAGTCGAGGCGAGCAGCCACGTCCTCGTGTGTCGCACGTCGCGGGTGTTCGTAGTATCCGAGGTCGAACGCCGCCAGGAGTGCCTCCCGTTGCCGGTCGCTAAGCCCGGAGAGTGGCGTTTCGCGGCTTCTATCGAACTCCCCGATCGCGCTGATTTCGAGCGCGATCTCCGCCGGAAATTCGTCGACCGCACGCTGAAGAACGGGCGCGCTCCCCACGATTCGAGCGTGGACCTGTCCGTCACGGTAGAGTAGTGGCTTTGCGACCACCAACCCCTCCCGCGAGATGGTTCCGACGAGTCCCTGCAACAGCGGAACGACGGTGGGTTCGAGCACGGCGAGGAGCGTAAATCTCCGCTCGGAAATCCGCGTCGTATCGACCGACCGCATACCGAGGACGTCGGCCGCTTCGTCCCGAAATCGCTCCCGCTCACCGTCGACTTCCAGGAGGGCGGTAACGGCGTCGCTGGAGAGGTTCCAGTCGTACAGTCGCGCCTCGTCGACGAACGACGACCGTGCGAGCAAATCGAAGATTTCCGGCGTTCGTTCCGGGTCCGGTGTACCGGTGAGCCGAGCGTACTTCATACGGGACGCTATTCGCGCCTACTTATATACTAGCCGACTATACATGGGAGAACGATTTACAATTCATGGCACCAATAATCACTCAGATGTCCGATAACGGTGTCCGTCGAGGCGCGATTCGACACGGAGTCCGTTGTCGATCCAACGAACGAGAAAACCAATGGATCACTCACAAGCGGATTCCGACAGCGCAGTGTTCACCCTCCCGTTCGACGACGGGAGCGCAATCGACGCCTCCGTAACCGGTGGGAAGGGTGCAAACCTCGCACGGCTCGTGGACGCGGGAATCGACGTCCCGGCGGGGTTCTGCGTGACGACGGACGCGTATCGATCCCTCGTAACCGATCCAGAAACTCGCCGAGCGATCGAAGCCGTGGACGAACTCGACCCGACGGACGCGGACCGTATCGGCGAGTTGAGCGCGGCGATACGGGAACGGATTCGAGAAGCGGAGTTTCCCACCGGTGTCCGAAAAGCCCTCGACGATTCGCTGGTGGAACTCGACGCGGAGACCGTGTCCGTTCGGTCGAGTGCGACCGCGGAAGACCTCCCGAGCGCGTCGTTCGCCGGTCAGCACGAGACGTATCTCAACGTCTCCTCCGAGGCCGTTCTCGACAGGGTGCGAGATTGCATGGCGAGCCTGTACACCGACAGAGCGGTGACGTACCGGCTTCGAAACGACGTTCCGAGTTCGGGCGTCGCACTGGCAGTCGTCGTCCAAGCGATGGTCGAAGCGGACACGGCAGGGGTCGTCTTCACTGCGGACCCGATCACTGAGAACAGGACCGTCGCCTCCATCGAAGCGAACTACGGGCTCGGCGAATCCATCGTCGCCGGGGAGGTGTCCGCCGACACGATTCGCGTCGACCGGAGCGATGGCATCGTCCTGTCGTACGACATCGGCGAGAAGTCGGTTCGGGTGCGGTCCGGAAACGAAGGCGGCATCGAACGGGCGACCGTTTCCGACGACTCCCGGGGGCGACGCGCGCTCTCGCCGGAACAAGTTCATCGACTCGTGGAGCAGGGGGAGAAAATCGAGGGACTGTTCGGCGGACCGCAGGACATCGAGTGGGCGTTCCGAGACGGCGAGTTGTTCGTCCTCCAGTCCCGTCCCATCACGTCCCTGTTTCCGCTCGTCTCGCCCCAACCGGAGGACGACCTGCTCCACGTCTACATGAGTTTCGGACACCAACAGGCCATGCCGGAGGCGCTCCCGCCGCTCGTCGTTGATTTCTGGCGGTCGTTCATCGACGGCGGGGCCGAACGCTTTCGACCACCTGAAGTGGGCGGTCTCTCCGCCGAGGCCGGAAATCGGGTGTACGTCGATTTGACGCCGCTCG
>NZ_JBAWAC010000146.1:0-2147 GCF_049589095.1 Haladaptatus sp.
TCGGGTGGGAAACGGTCGGTAACTCATGTCCGACGAGAGTGGACCGGAAGCGCTGATTTCGACAGTCGTCAAGCGTGCCGGATTTCTCGCCGCACTCTCGTCGGGACCGATCCCGAAACACCATCTCGGAGACGAACTGGGTGTCTCCCGTTCGACGGTGTACAAAGGGGTGCGGGAACTCCACGAGTACGACCTCGTCGAGCGAACCGACGACGGACTCGCCTTGACGCTCGTCGGACGGATACTCGCAAGCGAGTACGATTCCTTTCGAACCACCGCCGAAGACGTCCGTCGAACCCGCCAACTGCTCTCCACCCTTCCATCGAAGGCAGAGCTATCCACCGCTCTCCTCGACGACGCCCGGACGGTTCTCGCCGAGCGACACGCCCCCAACTATCCGATACGGTCGTTCAGGGAGATGGTCGACAGCGCGGACGTCGTGCGCGGTATCTCGCCGGTGGCACTGCCCCAGTACGTCGAACTGTTTCAGGACCGTGTCATCGACGGGAACATGACCGCGGAGTTGGTACTCGAACGCCCCGTGGTCGAGTTTCTCGTCACGGATTACGGTACGCAGTTGAACGAAGCGCTGGACTCGGACCAGCTATCGATCTGGGAGATGGACGCGACGTTCCCGTACGGACTCATCGTCGTCGAAGGTGCACACGACGGCGTCAGTGTCGTCGTCTACGACGAGCGGGGAGAACTCCGTGGTATCATCGCGAACGACACCCCCGCTTCGGTAGAGTGGGGAAAAGACGTGTTCGAATCCTACCGCGAGCGGGCGACCCTCGTCGGCGGGAGGTAGCTACCGGTCTTCCCACTCCGGGTCGCGGTCTTCGAGGAACGCGTCGATTCCCTCGTTTTTGTCCCCCGACGCGAACAGCAGGGCGAACAGTTCCGCTTCGTACTCGATTCCGGATTCGAGGTCCATCCGACTGCTCGCTTTCACCGCCTTCTTCGCCAGTTCGAGCGCCGTCGGGCTCTTATCGGCCATCCGACCCGCGAGTTCGTACACGCGGTCCTCGAACTCCCCGTCTTCACGGACTTCGTCCACGAGGCCGATCTCCCGGGCCTCCTCGGCGTCGATGATCTCCCCGGAAAGGACGAGTCGCATGGCTTGCCCCTCGCCGACTAGTCGTGCCAGTCGTTGGGTGCCACCGCCACCGGGCATGATGCCGAGGTTGATTTCGGGCTGACCGAGTTTCGCCCGTTCGTGTGCGATACGCACGTCGCAGGCCTGTGCGAGTTCACAGCCCCCGCCGAGTGCGTGGCCGTTGATGGCCGCGATGACTGGCTTTTCGAGGTCATCCACGTACTCGTACACGCGCGGCCGCTTGCTCGCTTCGCGTTGAGAGAGCGCATCCCGTTCCCGCAGTTCCTTCACGTCGGCCCCCGCGACGAACGCCTTCGCCTCCGACGCGCCGGTGAGCACGACGACGCGCACGTCCGGCGACGCCTCCACGGCGTCGAGGACGTCCTTCAGTTCGGTGCGCACCTGCGCGTTCAGCGCGTTGCGCGCATCGGGCCGGTTCAGCGTGACCGTGCCGACGTACTCCTCGACGTCGAAATCGACCGTGCCGCACTCGTTCGCGACCTGAGCGGGACTGCCGGGGCTGTCGTCCGATCCGGTATCGTCGTCGGTCATTCGTCGTCACCGCCCTTGTTGCTGTACGTGATGGTCTGTTCGTCGGACTCCGACTGACCAGACACCCCCACTATTTCGCCGTCCTCCCAGACGTAGAACCCTTCGCCAGTCTTCTTGCCGAGTTTTCCGGCGCGTACTTTCTGGCGGAGGATCTGCGGCGGGCGGAACCGCTCGCCGAGTTCCTCGCGGAGGTGTTCGAGGATGCCGAGTCGAACGTCCAACCCGACCACGTCGCCGAGTTCGATCGGTCCCATCGGGTGGTTGTAGCCGAGTTCCATCGCCGTGTCGATGTCCTCGGGACTCGCCACGCCCTCCTGTAACATGCGAATCGCTTCGACGCCGAGCGCGACGCCGAGGCGCGAGGACGCGAACCCCGGCGAGTCGTTGACCTCGACGCCCACCTTGTCGATGCCGTCCACGAACTCGGACGCGAATTCGACCGTCTTCGAGCTACTCTGCTCGGGAATCACGATTTCGACCAGTTTCATGATGTGCACCG
>NZ_JBAWAC010000147.1:0-20200 GCF_049589095.1 Haladaptatus sp.
GGTGAAATCCCCGTCGATGGCGTGCCGTACCATCTCCTTGATGTCCTCGGGGCGGGCCGTGCTGGTGATGACGAAGACGCTCTCCTCGTCCACCTGTTCACCCATGACCGCGGCGGCTTGGAGGGCGTTGATGGCTTTACGCATGTCGCCGTCCGCCGCGTAGACGAGGGCTTCGATGCCGTCCTCGGTGGTTTCGATGTTCTCCTCGTCGGCGATGTACCGGATTCGATCAGCGACCGCCTCGTCCGCAATCGGCCCGAACCGGAACACCGCACACCGCGACTGGATGGGGTCGATGATCTTCGAGGAGTAGTTACACGACATGATGAACCGCGTTCGCTTCGAGAATTGCTCCATCGTCCGGCGGAGGGCGGCCTGTGCGTCGCTGGTCAGGGAGTCGGCCTCGTCGAGGAAGATGATTTGGAAGTCCACCGCGCCGGGGTCGTGGCGGGCGAAGTTCTTGATCTGGTCGCGCACGACGTCGATACCACGCTCGTCGGAGGCGTTCAGTTCGAGGAAGTGGCTCTGCCAGCTATCGCCGTACAATTCCTTGGCGATAGCGACGGCACAGGTCGTCTTGCCGATACCCGCCTGTCCCGAGAAGAGCAGGTTGGGCAAGTCGTTTTGCTCGATGTAACTCGCCAGTCGAGCGGTGATGTCGTCGTGACCAGCCACCTCGTCGAGGGTCTGTGGTCGGTACTTTTCGACCCAGATGGTGCCGCGTCCGGGGACGCTTTCCGCGTCGGCCTCGCTCATGGTCCAGCAAAGGAACCTATCGTTCTTAAAGGCCCCGAGAATCCACGCTGGCGGTTCGGGATTCCGGTGGGTGACGGCCGTCGGTTAGGCCGTCGATTCCGGCGTGAAAATCCACGATTCTCGTCGATAACGACTCAATTACTATTCTCCCGGAAATCGACACCTTGGGCCATGTGCGCACTCGTAACTCGTCGTAGACTCGTTCCGATCATCGTCCTAGTGCTCCTTCTCGCCATCGCACCGGCGACGGCGGCGGCGGAGCAGACGCGAACCGGTGGAACCGTCGTCGTCGGACAGGGCCAAACCGTCAGCGGTGGCCTCTCCGCAACCGCCGGGACCGTCGTAATTCGCGGCACCGTCAACGGTAATCTCGAAGCGTTTTCGGGTAACGTCCTCGTCGCCCAAACCGGAACCGTCAACGGCGACGTGTCGGCGTTCGCCGGAAACGTCCGTATCGAGGGCACCGTCAACGGAAACGTGGACGCCCAGACCGGCAACCTCGTCGTCGCCAAAAGCGCGACGGTTGGACAATCACTCGAAGGGGCCTCGGGTTACACCCTGATTGCGGGAACGGTCAACGGTGACGCCCAAGTCGCGGGCGATACGCTCACGCTCGCCAACTCGGCGAACGTCGGCGGCAACCTCGTGTACGACGTGAACAAATTCAACCGGCAAAACGGCGCGACCGTCGGCGGAACCGTCCGGCAGGACGAGTCGTTGACAGACGCCGGTCCTTCGCCGATACCGAAAATTCCGGGCTGGGTCGGCGCGGTGTACGGCTTCTTCGTGAATCTCCTGCTCGGAATCGTGCTGCTGGCGCTGTTCCCGATGTTCTCCGATAGCGTCGCGGACAACGGCCGAACCAACCCGTTGTTCTCCATCGGGGTCGGCATCCTCTTTCTCGTCCTCGTTCCCATCGTCCTTCTCGTCTTCGCCATCACCGTAATCGGGATTCCCATCTCGATTCTCGGTGCCATCGTCTTCGCCATCTTCCTCTGGATTGCGACCGTCTACGGGTCGCTCACGGTCGGCGTTTGGTTGCTCTCGCTCGCCGACTCGGGCGGACACTGGCTTGGATTGATTCTCGGTCTGTTCGTGGTCGCAATCCTCTCCCGAATCCCAGTCGTCGGTGGAATCTTCACCTTCGTCGTCCTGCTGTTGGGTCTCGGGGCGCTGGCCGCCGCCCTCTGGTCGCGCTATCGCGGACGGCGGAACACGCCGGAGTACATGGAAGCCCCCACAGGCGGTGACGAGGAGACGCCCGCAGACTGACTTTTAGAGCGTCCTACTGATTCTCAACACTCGCCATCGACTTCCCGCTCGAACCTGTCGATGAACGTCTCCACGAACGCCCGTCGTTCGTCGGCCACGCGTCGGCCAGCGTCGGTGTACATCCGCGACGGAAGTCGGAGAATCTTCTTGTGGAAGTGGTTCATCGACGTCGCACCCGCCCGCGTTTCGTCGTCGTTGAGCGGCAGGTCGGGGTCGTGCATGGGTTCGCCGTGTTCCCCGCCGTAACAGAAGTTTCGCGCGATGCCGACGGCACCGAGCGCGTCGAGGTTGTCCGCGTCGGACAGCAGTTTCGCCTCCAGCGTCTCGGGTTCCACGTCGTTCGAGAATCGATGGGCGCGGATGCAGTGTTGGACGGCACGGATTTCGTGCTCCGTCGCCCCGAACTCCGCGAGAATCCCTTCGGCCTCCTCGGCACCCCACTCGGCGTGGTCCTCGATTTCGCCGCGGTCCTCGCGCCCCCGGCCGATGTCGTGCAACCACACCGCCGAGAAGAGGATTCGTCCGTCCGGGTCGTCCTCCGCGGCAAGCGTTTCGGCGAGATTGGCGACCCGTTGGACGTGATGCCAGTCGTGTGCGGGGGCGACGTTCTCGAAGTAGTGGTTGGCGATCGGGCGGACTTGCGCGGGGAGGTCGTTCGCGGACATTCGTCTTGGGACTGTTCTGACGGATTCGAGATAAATGAAGTGAGCGGGAAGTCAGCGGTCCAAAGTGAGCGTGGTTCGTCTGCTCGTACATCACGTACAGCACGTACACTTATGTTTTTCAGGTACAAATAGATACACATGCCCATCGACATCGATACCTTCGAAACAGCATCCGAGAACGACCTCAAATATCGTGGAACGAATGCTGAACGAATTCTTTCGTTTCTTGCATCCCACCCTGATCAAGCGTTTACACCCACGGAACTCGCCGAGGAAACTGGTGTCCTCCGAAACAGCATCAACGCTGTTCTTGGTCGATTAGAAGACCGCGATCTCGTTCGTCATCGGGGACACTACTGGGCAATCGGAGACGATGAGGCACTTGCGGCCTATACAGCCACACGTTCAACCGCCCGAGCGATGACGGACCGTTTCGGTCCAGAGGATCCCGACGAATGGGAATCGGTTGACGACCCAGCAAACGAGGATAACTAGATGCCGTCGGCTACTCGTGGCGAAGTTTGGTGGGGTCCTGCACTGTTCAAAGATGGCAATATGTATCGACCTTGTCTCGTCCTCAGTATGGAATCACATCCGTTTGCTGAAGAGGAATGCATCGCGGTCGGTCTAACAACGACACCCCACGCAGAAGGAATTCAAATCGCTCGTACAGACTGGGAAACCGGTGGGACGTCACAACAGAGTTATGTCTCTCCCTGGTATTGTACGACGATTAAATTCTCGGACTTTGATCGTCACCAAGGGAAACTCAGTGAGGAAATTCTTGAACGTGTCGTCACTGACCTTGGTCAGTTTATTGGCCTTACAGTCGATGAGTGACGCCGAACGGTGTTTTATTTTCCCGGCAGTCACATCGTGTCTTCGAGGGCCGCCCGAAGTGGGGTGGCGTCCCACTGCTCGTCGTAGCGTTCCCCGTTGATGAAGAACGTCGGCGTTCCGATCACGCCGCTTTGAGCACCCGAAATGATATCTTCGTGAACTCGGTCGCGGTACGCGTGTCGTTCGAGGTCGTCGTCGAACCGAGCGAGGTCGAGGTCGAGCGTCGCGGCGACATCCCGCAATTCTGTCTCCCCTATCTCATCCGATACCTCGAAGAGCAGGTCGTGCATCTCCCAAAACTTCCCCTGTGTCGCCGCCGCTTCCGCCGCTTCCGCTGCCTCCTCCGCGTGCGGATGCAACTGTGAAAGCGGGAAATGCCGAAAGACGAACCGCACTTGATCGTCCATCGTCCGTCTCAGTTCTTTCACCGCCTGCTGTGCACCTTCACAGTACGAGCACTCGTAATCACCGTATTCGACGAATGTGACGGGTGTATCGTCGACTCCATCGATGTGGTCGTTCCGATTAACCGGTACAGCAAGCTGTGAGACACGTGATTGACTCATTGTTCCCCCCGTCTACCCTACCGCTAGCATCGGTCATAGACCTATCTCACGGACAAGAATACGGTCACTGAAAATCGTGATCCGGAGGTTATCTCGCGAACAACTGCTGAGCGTCGTCCACCGCTTCGACCAGTTTATCGACCTCTTCGCGGGTGTTGTAGATGTAGAAAGATGCCCGCGCGGAGGCGGCGACGCCGAGTTTGTCGTGAAGTGGTTGGGTGCAGTGGTCACCGGCGCGGATGGCGACGGCGTGGTCGTTGAGGATGCTGGAGAGGTCGTGGGCGTGAACACCGTCCACGTTGAACGAGACGAGGCCGCCGCGGTCGTCGCCCGGCGGGCCGTAAATCTCCACGTCGCCCTCCTCGGTCAGGCGGTCGTAGGCGTATTCGGCGAGTCCCTCCTCGTGGCGCTGGATGCGTTCCATGCCGATGTCGTCAAGGTAGTCCGCGGCGGCGGCCATGGCGATTCCCTGCGCGATGTTCGGCGTTCCTGCCTCGAACTTCCACGGCAGGTCCTCCCACGTCGAATCCTCGTAGGTGACCTTCCGGATCATCTCGCCGCCGTAGAGGTACGGTTCCATCTCCTCCAGGATGTGCTCCTTGCCGTACAGGCCGCCGATGCCGGTCGGCCCCGCCATCTTGTGGCCGGAGAAGGCGTAGAAGTCGGCGTCGATGGCCTCGACGTCCACGGGGCGGTTCGGGACGGCCTGTGCGCCGTCGACGAAGATGAGGGCGTCGTGGTCGTGTGCGAGGTCCGCGAGTTCGCCGACGGGGTTCGCCGTTCCGAGCGTGTTCGAGACGTGGACGACGCTGAGCATCTTCGTGTCGTCGGTGATGAGTTCCGCGGCGGCGTCCATGTCGAGATACCCCTGCTCGTTCACGGGGATGTACTTCACGTCCGCGCCGGTCTTCTTGGCGAGTTGCTGCCACGTCACGAGCGACGCGTGGTGTTCCATCTCGGAGAGGACGACTTCGTCGCCCGGCCCGAGTTCGTTCAGTCCCCACGCGTAGGCGACGAGGTTCTCGGATTCGGTCGTGTTCTTCGTGAACACCATCTCCTCGCGCCCGCTCGCGCCGATGAACTCGGCCATTCGGTCGTGGGCCTCCTCGTAGGCGATGGAGGCCTCCTGGCTCAACTGGTGGATGCCGCGGTGGACGTTCGCGTTGTAGTTCCGGTAGTAGTCGCTGATGGTATCGACGACTTGGTCGGGCGTTTGGGTCGTCGCCGCGTTGTCGAGATACACCACCTGCTTGCCGTTGAACTCCCGCTGAAGGATCGGGAAGTCCTCCCGGATGCGTTCGACATCCAGCGTGTCGGACTGCTGTGATTCCATTAGGTATTAGTTGGAGTTCGAGTGGGAACACTTCTTCGGTCTCCCCAAGCCCCACCGCTATCTGATTCGGCCTTCCGGCTGGCAACGTACGTTAAGACCCTTCAGTTCATAGGTCCGCTATGGTTTCGAAACGACGCTTGGTTGGCAATCTACTCTTTCTTGCCCTCCTGTTCGTCGGCCTCTTTCACACGTTTCTGACAGTGGCATTCCACGCTGGCTACCTACCGGTTGCCATCGGAACGGTCGTCGGTTCCCTCCTCTGTCTCATCGCGGTGAACGTCCCGGCGTATCTCGATTAATCGATTGGTCGAAGAGAAATAACAGTCCGCTTTTCCGCGCTTACATCCGCAGGAACTGCGCGTGTCGAGTGGAGTCGAATTCGAGGACGTTCGTCTCGTCCACAAACCCGGCGTCCACCGCGAGCGCCACGGCGTCGGTGCCGACGATGTTGGCCACGTTGGCCCGCGTGAGGCTGCTTACGACTTCGTCCTCGTCGGCCTCGTCGCCGCCGTAGAACTCCTCGCTGACGGTGAACGAGAGGTCGCCGTTTTCGAACGTCTCGCCCAACACGTCGTCGTCACAGACCGCGACCAGCAGCCCTTCGCCCGTGTCGCGCTCCTTGAGTATCATTCCTGGATCAACTCTTCCTCGGCCTCCCGTCGCATCTCCTCGG
The DNA here is from genome assembly GCF_049589095.1 of Haladaptatus sp. Classification (NCBI taxonomy): domain Archaea; kingdom Methanobacteriati; phylum Methanobacteriota; class Halobacteria; order Halobacteriales; family Haladaptataceae; genus Haladaptatus; species Haladaptatus sp. The sequence continues at coordinate 6,106 of NZ_JBAWAC010000147.1, forward strand.
CTTCCTCGGCGAGCTTTTCGGCTTCCTCGTCCTCGCCCAACTCCTCCAGTGCGCGGGCCTTCTCCTCGATGACCTGCGCGTTCCGGAAGCCGAGGCGGATCGCGTTGTCGAAGCAGTTCACCGAGTCTTCGAGTAGCCCGCGTTCGAGCAGGAAGAATCCGCGGTTGAACCACGCTTGCGGGAACCGCTGGTCGATCTCGACCGCCCGCTCGGAGTGTTCGAGCGCCTGCTCCGTTCGGCCGGATTCCCAGAGCGCGTAGGCGAGGTTCGTCTCCGCCGTCGCGGCGTGTTCGCTGTCGTCGTCGATGTGCAGCGCTTCACGGTACGCGCCGATGGCCTCGTCCCACTCCTCCAGTTCTGCGTGGGCAACGCCTTTGTTCGCCCAGGCTTCCTGTGCGTCGTGGGAGTCCTCGTCGGCGAACCGCGCCGCCCGCTCGAACGTCTCGGTCGCCTGCTCGAAGCGGTTGATCTGCATGTAGCTCAGCCCGACCTCCATGAGGTCGGAAACCGAAACCCTGTCCCGCGGAATCGCCTGCTGGTCGAGGAGGTCGGTCACGACTCGGGAGTCCACCGGGTCCACCTCGTCCGGATTCACTTCGAGTTCCGGCGGGTCCAAGTCGAACTCATCGTACGGGTCGTCGAAGCCTTGTCCCTCGGAGAATTTGTGACTTCGCTCGTCGGTCATTACTCCCGCTTGGTGCGGCGCACTGTTAAGGACTGCGCCACGAGGACGGCGAGAATCGAGATTCTGGGGTGGTGGCCACTGAAGGGCGTTCCAATCAAAATCAACCACGTCGCTTTCAGTCGTCCAATCGCGCCAACACGGCTTCCGGGTCGTAGCGTAGCGACAGCGACCGCGACCGCCCGCGGCCATCGACGTTGGTGTAGGTGGCGTCGATGATGCCGAGTTGGTCGAGTTTGTTGATGATCTCCGAGTAGCGGGTGTAGCCCAAGTCGGTCTGGTCGTGGAACACGTCGTACACCTCACCCGCCTGTTCGCCGTCGTGTTCGGCGATGACGCGGACGAGGGTGACCTCGTGGTCGCTCAGGGCGTGCAGGCTGTGCGAGAGGTGGACGAACTTGGACTTCTCGTAAGCGTCCTCCACGTCCTGCGAACTCACGGTTCGACTGGCGCGCATCTCGGCGTTCAGCCCCGCCCGCCGGAGCAGATCGATGCCGACGCGCAGGTCGCCGCTCTCGGACGTGAGTTCCGCCACGCGCTCCAGCACGTCGGGGCCGATGACGCCGTCGTGGAACCCGCGCTTGACGCGCTCGCCGAAGATGTCGATTATCTCCTGTCGGTCGTACACCGGGAAGTACACGTCCTCGGGCCTGAAGACGCTCTGGACGCGGGTGTCCAGTTCCTCGATGACGTCGAGGTTGAGGTCGGAGGAGATGACGAGAACGCCGATCTTCGCCCCGCTGTGGGCCTCGTGAGCGCGGAGGAGCGAATACAGCGTGTCCGACGCTTCTCCCTCGTAGAACAGGTAGTTCACGTCGTCCAGCGCGACGACCAGCACCTCGTCCTCCTCCACCAGTTTGTCAGTGATCTGGCGGAACAGCTTCTTGAACGAAATGCCGCTGGACGGCGGTTCGTAGTCGAAGATACCCTCGAAGATGCGCGAGAAAATCGCATAGCGCGTCGAATCGACCTGACAGTTGACGCGAACCGTCCGTACGTCCGTCTGGGCCGCTAGCTCGTCGAACAACTTCTGGACGGACGTCGTCTTGCCAGTCCCCGGCGGCCCGCGCGCCATCACGTTGAGTGGGCGCGACCCGCGAACTGCTGGCCGAAGCGCGTATTGGAGGCTCTGTGTCTGGGATTCCCGATGTTTGAACGTCTCGGGCACGTAGTCGATTTCGAAGACGTGTTCCTCGCGGAACACCGACTCGTCCCACGACAACATCCCCTCCTCGGGGTCGTCTGCCATCACTTTCACCACGCTTCCGTAGCTACTTAATCCTTCGCCAGCGACAAAAGAGGTCGAACACAGGCGTTTGAGCTATCAGATCTGCTCTATTGCACCTTGGACGTCATTTCTGTCCATCGACATACCGTGCTTTTCCTGGGCGTGTTCCTGCACCATATCGATGATTTCTTGCTCGTCGTTCGCCCGTACCATAAAGTCACAATCCTGTTGCGTACATTCGAATTCTTGTGCCATGATGAATCTCCCCCCGTTTCGGGGCACAAACGGGAACGGTATGCTGATAGGTAACCGTTCTGGCTGTCGAAACGAGGAGAGGCGGTCAATCACGCTCGATCACAGGACCCGTAACGCGAGGCCAGCAGTGGATAGCACCGCCCCCAGAACGGCACAGTAAGTCAGTGGACTTTTCGCGGCGGGTCCCCCCGCCTCGTCCGGCCGAAGCGTACCGTAAATGCCACCGAATATGATTCCGAGGGCGGCGACGCCTGTCACGAGCGATACGGCAGTGAGGGGTCCCGGAAGCGATTCGGCGACCCACCGTATCGAGACACTGATTCCGTACACCGTAAGAGCGACCCAAAAAACCCGCGACGAGGACATATTCATCTAATTTTCTAGCCAACCGAAAGTACGTTCCAGAGGGTCACATCCCGCAGTTGGCAACGACCCCTAATCGAACTTCTCCAACAGCCGCTCGTAAAAGCCGTTTTCGCCCCCGTCAGCCAGTTTCTCGACGATCAGTTCGGGTGTCGAACGAGCGAGGTGGTCCTTGACCGGCGAGCGCTCCACCACGAGTTCTCCATCGACCAACCCCTTCGCTTCGATTCCATCGACCGCGACGGCGTAGTTAGCCACGGCCCGAATCTCGTCGGCGAGGTGGGAGACGAACACGCCGGTCACGTCGCGCTCGCCGAGTTCCTCCAGAATTCCCGCGATGATCTTCGCGCTCGCGCCGGGTTCCGTGATGCTTTCGAGTTCGTCCACCAGCACGAGTCTGCCCGTCTCCCCGTCGGCGAGGGCGGCGAATTGTCGGAGCGTGCTCTCGAACGCGCCAGCGTCCAAGGTTCCCTGCGTCTTCCCGTGATAGTGCAGTTCCTCGAACCGCCGTAGTCGAACCGACTCGGCGGGAACCGGCAGGCCCATGTGGGCGAGGATGACGACGAGCGCCACCAGATCCAGCGTCGATGTCTTCCCGCCGCTGTTGACGCCCGAGAGCAGTGCCACGCTTGACACACCGTAATCCACGGGTTCCACGTCCTCGAACGCCACGTCGAGGAGCGGCGAGCGCCCGCCGACGATGTCGAAGCCGTCGCCGTCGAATTCCGGCATCGTGCAGTCAAAGTCGCGGGCGAACCGCGCGACGGCCAACTCCACGTCCAGTTCGAGCGTGGCGCGAACCAGTTCCCTCGCCGCCTCGCGTTCGTCCGCGAGTTCACGCGCGAGTTCGCGCTTGTGCCGCGCCGCGCGTCGTGATTTCTCGGCGGTCAGTTGCTCCCGAAGCCGCGAAATCACGCCCTCGTCGTGTTCGACGGGAAACGTCGGGTCGTCCGAGAACGCCTGTCGAGCGAGTTCGGTTTCGCCCGCGTCCAGCGCCAACGTCTCGACCAGTTGTTCACGGGCGGCGTCGACCGCGTCGTCGTACTCGTCGGTCAGTTCGCGCGAGAGGAGCGAATCCACCCCCGCGCCGCGTTCGACCAGCGAGAGCAGGTCGGAGCCTTCGATGGTCACGTCTCGCTCCCGAATCGCTTCGCGGAGTCGGTCGTTGGCGACGTTCTCGGCCATCGAGACGGCGGCGTCCAGATCCGAAATCGCGTCGGTCAACCGGGAGAGTTCCTCGTCGCCCGTCACCCCGCCGTCCGCGGTGACACGGGCCAACGCGGATTCGAGTCCGTCGATGTCGAGCGGTGCATCCAATCCCGCGACGCGATGGACCTCGGCGGCCGCGAGCAACGTCTCCCGATTCTCGGCGAAGAAGGCCAGCGGTCGTTCGGGAACGAGTTCCGCCGGGGTGTCCAATGCGTCGGGTTCGACGCGAACGTCGCCGTCGATGGCGACGCCCGTGAACGCCTCGTCCAGCGCGACGACGGTCGAATAGCCGCGTGCGAGTTCCGCCAGTTCCCGCGTGTCCTCCACGACCTCTATCGGCAGTTCCGGGATCGCCTCGCGCGCTTCCGCGTAGCGTTCGGCATCCGTCGTCGCCAGACAGCGGTCGTTGACTCGAACCCCTCGCGGACTCGACAGCGGTTCGACGCCCGCCAACGCGTCGCGTACGTCCGCCGTCGGCGTGCGGTCCATCGCACGGCGGGTAAACTCGTGGACTTCCTCGATCCGTGACGCGGTCGAACTCGGGTACAGCGTTTCGAGGCGCTTCTCGGCGTACGTCGTGACGGCGCGCGCTTGCACCAAGGAAAGCACGTCGCGGTACAGTTCGCGCGCTCTATCGGTCGCGAGAAAGCCGCCCTCGTCGTCGTGTCGAATCCTGATGGCACCGCGCGCGATGGCGGCAGCGCGTCCTTCCGTGATGCCCGGCGCTCGCGCGAGCGTGGCGACGTCGCCGGTCTCCAGCGCTCGCTCGGCGTTATCCAGTTCCGCGAGCGCGTCGGCCGTCTTCGCACCGACGCCGGGTACCGCCTCGAACTCCATTCGCTCCGTGATATTGCGGCATACATAAAAAACGTTCCCGACGCGTACCGATCGACGGCCGTCCGTTCCTGAGAGCAGTCGGATCGGTGGAATTCGATGTACTGTCCCCCTCCAAGTGTTTTTGCCGGTCCACAACAATCACGAGGTATGCCGACCCTCTCGGAGAAACTGACAGCCGCGAAAGCCGACCTCGCGGACCGTGACGGCGTCCTCGTCGCGTTCAGCGGCGGCGTCGATTCGAGCGTCGTCGCCGCCATCGCACACGACGCGCTGGGCGACGACGCCGTCGCCTGTACCGCGAAGAGCGAAACATTGCCGGAAGCCGAACTCGCGGATGCAAAGCGGGTCGCCGATGAGATCGGCATCCGCCACGAAATCGCCGAGTTCAGCGAGTTGGACGACCCGAACTTCGTCGAAAACGACGACGAGCGATGTTATCACTGCCGGACGATGCGCCTCGGTTCGATGTTCGAGGCGGCGGCGGAACTCGACATCGGGGTCGTCTGCGACGGGACGAACGCCGACGACGTGAGTGCGGGTCACCGCCCTGGCCTCCGCGCCGTCGAGGAACTCGATGCCTACTCGCCGCTCCTCCAGCACGACATCTCGAAATCGGAGGTGCGCGAAATCGCCGAGCGGTACGACCTCTCAGTCGCCGACAAACCCGCGATGGCGTGTCTCTCCTCCCGAATCCCGACCGGATTGGAAGTGACCGAGGAGCGACTTTCGCGCATCGAGCGCGCCGAAACCCTCCTTCGCCAGTGGGGATTCACCCAGTTTCGCGTCCGCGACCACGACGGACTCGCCCGGATCGAGCTCGGCGAGGCGGAACTGTCGCGGGCGCTGGACGAGGAGTTCGTTCGCGCCGCCCGCGACCACTTCACGGACCTCGGTTTCGACCACGTCACGCTCGACCTACACGGTTATCGGACTGGAAGTGTGAGCCCGGAAAGCGATGTTCACTCGGCGACTGGCGAGTGAACATCGAAGAGCGAACGAGAGAGCGATGTCCGAGGGAAACGAATCTGACACACGCGAACCGCTGATCGAGGACGAGTTCAGTGCAGACTCGGGGACTGACGATCGATAGAAAGCAGCGTCGGGCGTTCGCACCCAAAGGGTGGCAGTTTGCTGGCACGCGAACTGCGGTCTGTAGCTGCTGGCACGCGAGCTAAGGGCAGGTACGAACGCTACCACTACATTGAGGACAGATCCTCTTAGTTATATACCGATTACAGCTATCGAAAGCTCTCATTGTGTATCTCCACGGAAATGTGTGTGTGCCAAAAACTGTGTCAAACGGTCACCTGCCCGTCCATTTTAGGAGGAGCAGAGTTCCCTCGAACAGCCCGACCATCGTGATCGCGACGAGGAACGGGGCCATTCCCGTCGGGTCGGGACTGAAGAGGAAGGCGAATCCGGCGAACGCACCCCAGAAGTACAGGCGTTTGCTGGCCATCCACTGGCGTGTCGTCAGTCCCATCATGATGGCGAGCATGATGAGGAGCGGAATCTGGAAAACGATGGCCAACACGCCCATCATCATCAGGATGAGGTTGAACGTTTTCGTCAACCCGAAGGCGATGCCGACGTCCGCGCTCGACGTGTACGAGAGGAAGTATTTGAAGATGGCGGGCAGGATGAGGAAGTCGGCGAAACAGAGTCCGACGAACGCGAGGACGAGGCTGGTCGGGACTGCGGCGAGGTAGTAGCGTCGCTCGTTCGGGTAGAGTCCGGGGCGCATGAACAGGTACGTCTCGTACACCATGACGGGGAGCGCCACGACGAGGCCGCCGAGGCTGGCGACTTTGAGCTTCGTCATCACGAGCGCCAGCGGAGCGTAGATTCGCGGTCGGGTGTCCTTCGAAATCGGCAGGATCTGATACCAGAGGAAGTTGATGATGTGGTCCGCGGTCGGGAGGATGAGAAGGGTGACGACCGCTGCGATGACGATGACAACGGCGAGCCGTTTTATCATCTCCTCGACGTGGTCGGCCAGCGGCATCTCCTCGTCCTCCATCGGCTGACTCGGCCGCTCGACTGCTTGCTCCGGGTCCTCTGGCTCGTACAGGTCTTCATCCGGCGGCGCCGGCGCTTCTTCCGACGCCGGAACCTTGGATAGATTACTACCTGCCGTCGCATCCGATTCTTCGCCCATTCACCCGAGGATAAGCAGCCGTATTATTATAGGCTTTCTTCATCTCGCGAGACGGGAAGATTGATAACTGACACGGGGCTACCATCCCCAAGCAATGTCTACCTCGGGGAACAGTCTCATCGGCGAGGATACGGCGAAAACGGTTGCTTCAGGCCGTGAAACCATTGGCGGCCTACTGAGAACGGCGCAGAAGGAACTCCAGAAGGTTTTCATCGTCTTCGTTATCGGGTTCATCGGCACGTTCTATAGCATGTCGTGGGTGGTGTGGCCGTTCCTGCGCGACGTGACGACCTCGGGGATGTCACAGAAGGTCATGAATCACGTCACGATCGTCGCCGTGACGCCGTTCGACGTGATCCTCTTGCAGGCGAAAATCGCCATGTTCGCCGGTATCGTTCTCTCCATTCCTGCCTTGCTCTATCTCGCTCGTGATTCCATTCGGGAAAACGATTGGTATCCCGAAACGTCCATCTCCTACTGGAAAATCGTTCCGCTGGTCCTGCTCGGCGTTTTGTTGTTCGTCGGGGGTATCGCTTACGGGTACTCCGTCTACCTCCCGATAATGTTCAATTTCCTCGCGAAGAACGCCGTGAACGCCGGTTTGGAGCCGAAGTACGGTATCGTGCAGTGGACCGAATTCGTCCTCATCATCTCCCTTTCGTTCGGTCTCGCGGCGGAACTCCCGCTCATCATGAGTTCGCTGAGCTACTCAGGTATCGTGCGCTACGAGACGTTCCGCGACAAGTGGCGGTACGCCGTCCTCATCATCTTCGTCTTCGGTGCCGTGGCCTCACCGCCCGACCCGTTCACGCAGGTGATGTGGGCGGTTCCGCTTTGTCTCCTCTACGGGTTCAGCCTCTACCTGTCGAAGTTCCTCGTTACCATCAAACGGGGAAGCAACGAGGTGAGTCCGAGGACGGCGATTCGGGACAAGTGGAACTACATCGCCGGAATCACGCTCGTCACGGCGGCGGCGGCGTACCTGTTCATCTCGCAGAACGGCATCGGCTTCGTGAACGAACAACTCCTTTCGGGACTTCCGGCGAAGTACCGTCCAGCGCCGTTCCCGCCGATACAACAAGCCATCGGCGTCCCGCGCGAAACAGCCGTCGTCCTGACCGCCGTCGCGGTCGCGCTCGTCGTGCTGATTATCGCTACGCTCTACTTCCTGTTCACCTCCCTCGAAGAGAGCGCGGCTATCGGTCAGTCCACGGGCCTCGACCTGTACGAACTCGACGCGGCGGGTGTCCGTGCCGCTCCACCGGAACTGTTCGCCGAGATGGGCGAGGGCGAGTCGGTCGAGTACGCCCGCGCCGCGATGGATGCCGACCAACCCGAGAAGGCACAGGCCATCCTCGACCGCTACGACGCGGCACAGGAAGCGAAGGAGGCCGATGCAGCGGTTCAGACGGGTGAGAGCGATCCTGACGCGCCCGAGGGGGAAGCACCGCTCGCCGAGGACGTGGCACAACAGAGTACCGAGCAGGAGGGGAACGTCTTCCAGCGTACCACGGCGGGGATGGCGAGCGCGTTCACCGACGACGAGACGACCGAGGACGACATCGGTGGCTACTACTACGACTTCGCGTTCATCGCCCAGAGCCTCATGTCGAAGATGTTCCGCATCGTCATCGTGTTCATGCTCGTGCTTGCGGGCGTCTTCGTCTACCTCTATCAGGGCGGTATCGGGACCATCAACAAGGACTTCACCAGTCGCGTCCCGGAAGCCGTGACGGCCGCCGCCGGTAACGGACAACTGCTCAACGTCGTGACTCTGCATCCGGTCGAGGCGCTCATCTTCGAAGTGAAGATCAGCACGCTGTTGGCGGTCGTGTCCGTGCTCCCGATGGTGCTGTACTACGGATGGCCCGCGATGAAGGAGCGAAAACTCGTCCGCGGGAACCGCAACGTGTTCTTCGCGTGGGGTGGTGCGCTCTTTGCCGGTCTCCTCGTCGGCAGCTACATCGGCTACACCATCGTCGCGCCGGAGATCATCTCGTGGCTGGTCATGGACGCCCACCGCGCGGACATGGTCATCTACTACCGAGTGAAGGCGTTCTTCTGGTTGGTCTTCCTCACCACGGTCGGTATCGGCCTCCTCGCCGACATCCCCGTGACGATGTTCATGTTCCACTGGGGCGGCATCCTCAACTTCGAGACGATGTTCGAACACTGGCGTCCGGCCATCATCGGTATCTTCGTCATCGCCGCGTTGGTGACCCCGGACAGCCTGTACACGCTGTTCCTCATCGCGATTCCCCTCTCGGTCGCCTACCTCATTGGTCTCGGCGGTCTCTGGGTTGGGACGCTCGGCGGTCGGCGCGCCTGACGGTGCGCTTAAGTATTCTTCACGGAATACCACGGTATGAGCAAGATAAGCGTCGAGATACCCGACGAACTGCTCGCCGACTTGGACGACCACGTCGGCGACGACGGTAAGTTCGTGAACAGAAGCGACGCCATTCGTGCGTCGATCCGGAAGATGCTGGATATTTTGGACGAGATAGACGAACGTCACGGACGACTCGAAGATGACTGAGAGAGTGCAACCGGGGTCCGCGCTCCCAACCGGTCAACTCGTCCTCACCGGGTTGTTCGTGACGGCGCTGGTGACGGCACAGCTCACGGCGGCGAAGGTGCTCCAGTTCACGATTCCGCTCTCGCTCCCGGTTACGGGTGACGCGCTCGTCTTGCCGGGTGCGGCGCTGGCCTACGCGCTGACGTTCTTCGCGTCGGACTGTTACGCCGAAGTGTACGGTCGGAAGGCGGCCCAGCGACTCGTCAACGTCGCCTTCGTGATGATATTCGTCATGCTCGTGCTCGTCTGGTCCACCATCGAGGCACCCGCCGCACAGTCCAGCGTGGACCCCACGAAGTTCCAGACCGTCCTCAGCGCGAGCACGAACATCGTGATTGGAAGCCTCTGTGCGTACGTCGTCAGCCAGAACTGGGACGTCATCGTCTTCCACGAAATCCGCGAACTCACCGACGGCGACCACCTCTGGGCGCGCAATATCGGTTCGACGGCGACCAGTCAGGCCATCGATACGGTCATCTTCGTCGGAATCGCGTTCTACGCGCTCCCCCGATTCGCCGGTATCGGACCGAAAATCCCGACGAGCGTCGTCCTGTCGCTCATCGTCGGCCAGTACATCTTCAAGCTGTTCGTCGCACTCCTCGACACGCCCTTCGTCTACGCCGTCGTGGGCTATCTGCGTTCACAAACGAACGTCGGTCGAGTGCCGAGTTCGGCGGACTGAAAAACAGAGGGAAGTGATTCGGTGATGGACGACGAGAATCGGTGATGGACGACGAGAACCGTTAGTCCAGTCGCTGGGCGAAGCCGAACTTCGGCTTCACGTCCTCGACGCGGATTTCGACGGTTTCCCCTTCCTCGGTGTTCGGCACGAACAGCGTGTACTCCTCGACTTTCGCCACGCCGTCGCCTTCGCTTCCCACGCCTTCGATGGTCACTTCGAGCCTGTCGCCCGCTCTGACGGGTGCAGTGAGGCGCTTGCGGGCGACGAGATAGACCTCGGAGGACTCGTCACGCGACGCGTCGGGGCTCATCGTTCGGACGTACTCGAACTCCGGTTCCATGTCGTCGCGCAGGTCGTCCAAGTCAGGTCCTTGGAACACCTTGACGACGAAGTCGCCGCCCGAATCGAGCAGTTCGAGGGCCGTCTCGAACGCCTGTCGGGCGAGGTACACCGAGCGAGCGTGGTCGAGGCTGTACTCGCCGGTCATGTTCGGTGCCATGTCGGAGAGGACGACGTCGGCCGAACCGGCGACGTCGATGACTTCCTGTTGGGTTTCCTCCTCGGTCATGTCGCCGCGGATGGTCTCGACGCCGTCGATGGATTTGATTCGCTGGAGGTCGACACCGATCACGGTTCCATCGTCGCCGACTTCCTCCGCGGCGACTTGCAACCAGCCACCGGGGGCCGCCCCGAGGTCGACGACCGTCTCGCCCTCGTGGAGGAGATGTGCGGACTCGTCCAACTGCTTTAGTTTGTAGGCTGCCCGCGAGCGGTAGCCTTGCTGCTTGGATTTGTTGTAGTAGTGATCTTTACGGGCCATTTGTTAGGAATGAGTTGTCTACGAGGATGTTTACGCCCTTCGTTGTCCGTCGCTCTCCGTGGCGTTCCACCGTTACAAAAATCGTAACTGGACGACGAGGAATGCCCCCGTCAGCGGTATTCACACTCGTCCTGATGACGAACGAGGTCAGATTTGTTCTTCCCGCCGACGAAGACCTTCTTCTTACAGTAGTTGCACACTCCCCATCGAGGGTCGTCTTCGTCGAGCGTGTATTCTTCTGGCCGCCACTTCTGCGACATATTTCTTCAGAGTACCTTCTAGCGTAAAAAGTTTATCAAAAATCTGTATATTATCTCTTGTAATAATCAGGTGGCGGTGGTATGATTGTCCCCCGTTCGATGGCGTGGTGCGCCCTCAATATGCACACGCCGCGCGCGCGAACGGATGACTTTTATGCCACCCTTTCATACCCCCTATCAACATGTTCAAGGCTATCGTGAGCGCGGATACGCTCCGGACGACAATCGATTCCGTGGGCGTTCTTGTGGATGAATGTAAAATCCACTTGGAGGAGGATGGCCTCACTATCAAAGCAGTCGACCCGGCCAACGTCGGCATGGTTGACCTCCAACTCGACGCCGAAGCGTTCGAGTCCTACGAGTCGAACGGCGGTATCCTCGGCGTCAATCTCGACCGCCTCGAGAGCGTCGCAGGCATGGCTAGCTCCGACCAACTCATCGAGATGGAGTTGGACGAGGAGACGCGAAAACTCCACATCAAGATCGACGGCTTGGAGTACACCCTCGCGCTCATCGACCCCGATTCCATCCGCCAGGAACCCGACATCCCGGACCTCGATCTCTCCGCTACTATCGTCGTCGAAGGGTCCGATATCGACCGTGCGGTCAAAGCGGCCGACATGGTGTCCGACCACATCGCCCTCGGCGTGGACGAGGACGACGAGTTGTTCTACGTCGAAGCGGAAGGCGACACCGACGACGTCGATCTGAAACTCGACCGCGACGACCTCATCGATCTCACGACCGGACCCGCCCACTCCCTGTTCAGTCTCGACTATCTCAAGGACATGAACAAAGCCATCCCGAACGACGGCGAAGTGAGCATCGACCTCGGCGAGGAGTTCCCCGTCAAACTTCACTTCGAGATCGCGGAAGGCATGGGCCAAGTGACGTACATGCTCGCACCGCGTATCCAGAGCGACTGAAAACAGCCTCGACGACTCTCGTTCCTCTCGTTCTATAGATTCCGATCGATAACGGCCTTCGTCGCTTCTGCCTTCTCCTTCCAGCCGTAGCCGACCTCGTAGACGTGACGCTTGTTCTCGACCAGTTCTTCGGGCGTGGACTCCTCGAACCCGCCGCGTCCCCACGTTCCGCTCTTGTGCAGCCACTCGACCACGTTTTCACGCGTCTCGGGCCACGACAGGCCGACCATCTCGTACCACGCGATCATGGCGAAGACGGCGTTGTCGTGACAGCCCGGTACGCTCCCTTTCTCGTAAATCGTCCGCATCGGCTCGAAACTCGGTTCGGAGACGGTTTCGCGGAACTCGTCGCCGGTGAGCAATCGGAGCGCACCGTCGTTTTCCACGACGCGCTTTTCGTGTCGAAGTCGGTCGAGCGCGGCGGCGTGGGTAGCGTCCCACCGCCCGTGAACCGTTTCGCGGAGTTCCTCCTCGGGGAGGGAGTCGGCCGATAGGACCGAAACGATGTCCGTGTACGCCTTTTCGATGTTCGTCCACGGCTCCCCGTCGAATCGGCAGTCGGGGCCGTGGAGGTTCGTCGTGGTCCGACAGTCGGGACAGGGATAGTCGAAACGTGGCACGCAATTCCGTACTCACGCGTCGGTAATAGATGATTGGATTCGACCGAATCGCGGAAATGCGGCATTTCCGTTTCCCCCGTCCGAGAAATCCCTCGTTACCGGCGACCGTCGCGTTTATCCGCCATCGCTCGAAACGGCGAACAATGAATTCGCTCCATGCCCGATACCCGTTCCTCGCGTCCGCCCGCGAGGCGGTTCGGGACGCAAACCTGGACCCTGCGGCGGTTATCGCGGGCGAGGGAGAGCGCCACCCCGCCGTCGAGCGTGGCGTGGAGCGCGTGCGCCGAGCATTGCTCGATGGAACCGTGCGCGCCCCGGACGACGGACGGCGGTGGGCGACATCGACCGAGGTGCTTTCCTATCCCATCGCCCGACTGTTGGTGTCGCTCCTCAACGCGCCGGGTGCAGTGGAAAAGTACGCCAGCGCCGAGGCGACGACGGCCTACGAACGGTTCACCACCGATTTTGAGACGCCCGACGACGGCCTGAAGAGCACGGGCGGAACGTCGCTCACGCTCCAACAGTTGCTCGCGGATTTCGACCTCTCGGAGGATGTCGTCGCGCGCGGCGACGACTTCGGCGTCGACGTCGTCACGTACATCTCGCTCGCGGGTGACTACGGCGACGATTGGCGACTCGTCACGCGCCAGCTTTCGGACGGCGTCGTCACCGTCTCGCAGGCCGAACTGCACGAACTGCTCCGGACGGCGGTGGAGATGCGAATCGCCGAGGATCTACCGCTTTCGGTCCCCTCGGAAATCGCGGCTGCACTCGACGAGGAACTGTCGGAATTGGAGTCGTCGTTCACCGACGCGGACTTTTCACACGATATCGACACGCTCGCCCCGGAACTGTTCCCGCCGTGTATGACGGCGCTGCTCTCCCGGATGCGGGACGCGGAAACGCTTCCCGCCCACTCCGAGTTCACGCTCGTCTCGTTTCTCGCCAGCATCGGGCTCGACGCGGACGAGATACTGTCGCTCTGTGAGGTTCGAGAATCGGGTCGAGGGGACCGACTGCGCGCTCGAATCGAGCGTGTCCGCGACGAGCGAACGACGCAGTTCGCGCCGCCGAGTTGCGCGACGTTACAGGCGTACGACGACTGTGTGAATCAGGACCAGCGCTGTGAAACGGTGACGCATCCGCTCGTTTACTACGAGGATGCGCTGGACGAAAACGGGACCGTGACCGACTGGCGCGACCGTTAGTGCTGATTCGCCAACCAGAAGCCGACGCCGGTCATGACGAGAATGAAGAGCGCGATGACGCCGACGATTTCGAGTGCGCCCGCTCCAGTGATACCGCCGGTATCGTACTGCGACCCGACGATATACATCGCTACGATGAAAAATCCAACCGACACGACGGAGACGACGATGTCGCGGAGCGTTTCGCCCTCGAGTTCCATGCTCTGGATTTCCCGGGGTTACATCAAAAGTTCTCCGCTTCGCGGTCGCGCCCGTCCGTCGTCGTGAGT